>VSNB01000179.1 GCA_009774055.1 Clostridiales bacterium | reverse complement strand
CGGCGGGAGCTGGAGGAACTGGCGGTACCGTCGGCCTTCGGGAAATTCCTGGAGGAGGTCCGGCGGGCGCTGGAGGAGGAAACGCGATGATCTGTACCTTATGCCCCAGGAAATGCGGGGCCCTGCGGACGGCGGAGGCGGGAAACGGCTTCTGCGGCATGCCGGAGACGCCGGTCCTGGCCCGGGCCATGCTCCACCAGTGGGAGGAGCCCTGCCTCAGCGGCGCCCGGGGCAGCGGGGCGGTGTTCTTCTCCGGCTGCGTGCTGGGGTGCGTGTTCTGTCAGAACGGGCGGATCAGTCGGGAGCGGTTCGGGAAGCCGGCAAGCGCGGCGCGGCTGCGGGAGATTTTCCGGGAGCTGGTTTCCCAGGGGGCGCACAACATCAACCTGGTCAGCCCCACGCCCTTCGTCCCCGCCATCCTGGAGGCGCTGGAGGAGCCGCCGCCTGTGCCGGTGGTGTGGAACACCGGGGGCTATGAGCGGGTGGAAACCCTGCGCATGCTGGAAGGAAAGGTCCAGATCTGGCTGCCGGACATGAAGTACGCCGACAACGGCCTGGCGAAGCGGTACAGCGGCGCGGGGGACTACTTTGAGACGGCCGCCGCCGCCATCCTTGAGATGTACCGGCAGAGCGGGGATTATGTGATGGAGGACGGGCTCCTGCGGCGGGGCGTGATCATCCGGCACCTGCTGCTGCCCGGCGGGCTGGACAACGCCAAGGCGGTGATGGACTGGACGGCGGCCTCCTTCCGTCCGGGGCAGGTCCTGTTTTCCCTCATGTCCCAGTACACCCCCCAGCCGGGGGCGGAGGGGCTGCTGGCCCGGCGGGTCACCGCCGGGGAGTACCGCGCGGCGCTGGCCTACATGGAGAACCTGGGCATTACGGACGGATACCGGCAGGATTCCTCCTCCGCAAGGGAGGAGTATACGCCGGATTTTGACCTCGGCGGAATCTAAGAGCCTGTATTCATACTATTTTGAAATTAAGGGGAGATCAACAGGGATGATAAACAAATACCCGGCGGTGATCGGCATTCCCCGGGCCATGCTGTACTACCGCTATCACGCGCTCTGGCGGACCTTCTTCCAGGAGCTGGGAATCGAGGTCTTGGTCAGCGAGCCTACGGACCGGGATATCCTGGAGCGGGGGACCGCCCTGGCCATCGACGAGGCGTGCCTGTCGCTGAAAATCTATCTAGGCCACGCGGCCGCGCTGGCGGACCGGTGCGACTGCATCCTGGTCCCCCGGGTCAGCAATTTCGGCTGGCACAGGAATATGTGCACCCGGTTCGAGGCGATGCCGGACCTGGTGCGGAACGTGTTCCGGGACCGGCAGGTCCAGGTCCTGTCCTATGACGTGGACGTGCTGCTGAAAAAGGACGAGGAGGACGCCTTTGTGGACATGGGCCTCCGGCTGGGCCGCTCCGGCAGGGAGGCGAAGCGGGCCTACAAGCTGGCGAAGAAGGCGGAGGCGGCCCACCGCAGAGCGGTCGTCCAAAAGCAGGAGGCCCTCTGCCGGCAGAAGGGCATGAAGATCCTCATCGCGGCCCACAGCTACGTCGCCGAGGACCCCTGCCTGGGCCGGACCGTCACCGACTACCTCAAAAAAGCGGGGGTGGTCCCCCTGCGGGCGGACCTGACGGACCGGGAGGCGGCGGTGAAGCGGAGCCGGGAGCTGTCCCCCACCTGCAAGTGGGAGCTCAACCGGGAGATCCTGGGGGGCATCCTCCTCCGCGAGGAGGACGCGGACGGGCTGATCCTCCTCAGCGCCTTCCCCTGCGGGCCGGACGCCATGGTCAACGAGATCATCGCCCGGCGGGTGAAGGGCATGCCGATTCTGAACCTGGTGCTGGACAGCCAGAGCGGCACGGCGGGGGTGGAAACCCGGCTGGAGAGCTTCATCGACATCATCCGATTCAAGGAGGGCACGCTGTAATGGGTGAAACAGCCATGAAAAATATCTCCTTCCCCCGGTACGCGGAGTATAACTGCGCCTTCCGCTATATCGTGGAGGAGGCCCTGGGGGCCCGGTACGTCATGCCTCCGGCCCTCACCAGGCGCACCATGGAGCTGGGCGCCAAATACAGCCCGGACTTCGTCTGCACCCCCTTCAAGACCATCCTGGGCAGCATGATCGAGGCACTGGAGGCCGGGGCGGACACCCTGCTCATGACCCACGGGCTGTGCCGGCTGGGGTACTACGGGGAGCTGCTGGAGCAGATTCTCCGGGACCTGGGGTACCGCTTCGACTTTATCAACCTCTCGGACTACGACATGAGCAGGAAGAAGGAATATCTCCGCATCATCAAGCGCTTCGCGCCCAAGGTAAGCCCCGCCCGGTTCCTGACCCAGTTCGCGGAGGGACTGCGGATGGTGGAGTACCTGGACGAGATCACCGCCCTCTACTACAAGAGCTGCGGCTTTGACGCCACCGGCGGGGACTGCAGGCGGGTCTATCAGCGGTTTCTGACCGCCATGTATACCGCCCGGAGCCGCGGCGACGTGGAGGCGGGCTACCGCGCGGCCAAGACCGACCTGCAGGCCGTCCCCCTCCGCAAGCCCTTGCGGCCCCTGCGGGTGGGCATCGTGGGGGAGTTCTACACCGCGATGGACGCCTTCTCCAACCTGGAGCTGGAGCAGAAGCTGGCGGACATGGGGGTGGAGGTCCACCGCTGGATGAACGTGACCAACCAGTTTATCCGCTATGGGAACGGCCAGAAAAACCTGCGGGTCAAGATCCAGGACCTGTGCGCCTACGACATGGGCCCCACCTCCACCGCCAACATCTGGTACGCCAGGGAGTGCGCGGAGCGGGGCTTCGACGGGCTTGTCCACGTCAAGTCTGCCGCCTGCACGCCGGAGATCGACGTGATGCCGGTGCTGCAGAACATCAGCGGGGATTACAAAATTCCCGTGCTGTACCTGACCTATGACGCCCAGACCAGCGACGTGGGGCTGATGACCCGGCTGGAGGCGTTTTATGATATGATCGACATGAGAAAGAAGGTTTTATAGCTTTGGAACACGCATATCTGGGCATCGACGTGGGGTCTATCTCCACCAAGGGCGTCATTATCGACAAAAATAACGCCATCCTCAGCAGCCGGTACATCTGGACCCAGGGGGACCCCATCGGCGCGGTGAAAAACCTGGTTGGGCTGCTGGAGGAACAGTTTGACAAGGAGCGGTACCAGGTAGTGGCCACCGGGGCCACCGGCAGCGCGCGGAAGCTGGTAGGCGCCATCCTGGGGGCCACGATGGTGAAAAACGAGATCACCGCCCACGCGGTGGGCACCACCACTTTCTATCCCGACGTGCGCACCATCCTGGAGATCGGCGGACAGGACTCCAAGATCATCCTGGTGGAAAATGGCGTGGCCGTGGACTACGCCATGAACACCCTCTGCGCCGCCGGCACCGGCGCCTTCCTCTCCAGCCAGGCCAAGCGGCTGGGCATCGAGGTGGAGGACATCGGGGAGTACGCTCTGCGCTCCACCCACCCCACCCAGATCGCCGCGCGGTGCACGGTGTTCGCCGAGTCGGATCTGGTGCACAAGATTCAGATGGGCCACCCCAGGGAGGATATCATCGCCGGCGTCTGCAACGCGGTGGCGGCCAACTACCTCAACAACGTGGGCAAGGGGAAAAAAATCGTCTCCCCGGTGGTATTCCAGGGAGGCGTCAGCAAGAACAAGGGCGTGGTGGCGGCCTTTGAGCAGACCTTGGGCTGCAAGGTGATCGTGGACCCCAACGGACACCTGATGGGCGCGCTGGGAGCGGCCATCCTGGCCAAGCGGGGCAGCGGGCGGCAAACCTTCGACTTCTCCATAGAGCACATGGATTTCCGCACCAAGGAGGCCAGCTGCGGCGGATGCTCCAACCGCTGCGAGATCATCTGCGTTTACCGGGACGGCCAGCTGATCGACTCCTGGGGCAACCGCTGCGAGCGGGGCGCCAGGGTGCACTGAGCGGGAAAACGCGGCGTTTCCCCATCCCTCTGCGGGATGGCGGAAACGCCGCGTTTTACGGTAGGGGAGGCCCGGCGGGGCGTCACAGCTCCCGGAACCGCTCCGCTCCGGCGGTATGCAGCCACCGCAGCAGCCCTGCGCTCCCCAGAAGCAGCACGGCCGCACAGCCCGCCAGCGCGGGCAGCTCGCCCGTCAGGTCGGATATCCACCAGACCGCACCGCCGCAGGCCAGCGCCGCGCCCATGCCGCCGAAGGTGGAGAGCATGGCGGCGGCGGACTGCTTGACCACCACCATGTCGTTCACCGCGTCCAGCTTGGGAAACAGCAGGTTGACCGCAAGCCCCATCAGGGCGGTGAATCCGGCAAAGGCCAGGGAGAACAGCAGCAGTACGCCGCCCTCCGCCAGGCTCAGCCCCAGTCCCCAGGCCAGCCCCGCCGCGCACAGCGACGCGCAGGGACAGGCCAGCAGCAGCTGGAAGCCGGCTTTTACCCCCAGGGCCTCCGAAGCGGAGACAGGGGACTCTTTGATGATCCACAGATTCCGCCCCTCCAGGCTGATGGAGGAGCCGGTGATGGCTACGGTGGACAGCATAAACCCGATCACCGCCGCCGCCAGGGTCAGCAGGGGGAAGCTCCCCAGCTCCGTCTGGGCCAGCCGCTCCCGCAGGTTCCCGCCCATCACCGCCGCCGCAATCCCGGCGATGATCAGCAGGATGAGGCCGATGCCGGTGTTGAGCAGATAAATAGGGGTGCCGAAATACCGGTCGGCCTCCTTGCGCAACAGGGCCTTCCTCCGGCCCGCCGCCTTCAGGCGGCCCAGGCGGTAGGCCGGACGCTTGCCGTGGCTGCTCAGGCCGGTGAGGACCCGCTGGTAGTTCCTGGCGAACAGCCACGCCGCCGCCAGCACGGGCGCAAGGCTCAGCAGGCAGAACATGGCAAGCGTCTCCCAGTCGCCGCACACGCCCCGCTGGAACAGCAGGAACGGTACGCCCCAGCCGGTGAACGCATCCGCGGCCTCCGCCCCCATGGCCCCGGCGACCAGGACGGCAGCCGCCATGTTCATCCGCACAGCCAGGAAAAACACTGCCGCCGCCATCAGCCCGTACAGCAGCAGGTTGACCGCCCTCCGGTTGGCAAACCGTCCCCCCAGCCAGCTCAGGATGAAGCCCCCCGTCAGGCTCAGAAGCGTGGGCAGCAGTGCCAGGAACAGCGTCCCGACGATCAGCCGCAGGATGAACAGCGCGCCGCCCCCGCCGCCGAACCACAGCCACGCCGCCCCTGCGGGCAGCACCAGGAAGGCGCAGAGCACCAGGTTTTCCACATACAGCGCCGTCAGCTTCGCCAGCAGCGCCGTGAAGGCGCTCACCGGCATGGACAGCAGCAGGTCCGCGTCCCGGCCTCCGAACACCACGCCCTGGGCGGCGAAGGTGGTAAACACCAGTCCCAGGATGGCCGCCATGGCGCTCATCATCAGCAAAAGCAGCTCCAGACAGCCGGCCGCCGCCAGCTGTCCTCCAAGGGGAAAGCTGTACGACCCGGAAATGAACAGGCACAGCGCCGCCATCAGGGCCAGCGCCGCCCAGCCGGAGGCTGCCTTCTTCCTGCTGCCTCCGATGCGGAAGGAGGTCAGCAGCGCCCACAGCTGCACCCGCGCCAGAATCAGAAATTTCCTCATGCCTCCGCTCCTTTCTCCGTCATGCCCAGGAATACGTCCTCCAGGCTGGAGTCGCCTACCACTTCCTCCGTGGGGCCGCGGCGGACCAGCCGGCCGTCTTTGATGATGGCAATGGTGTCGCACAGCTTCTCCGCCACCTCCAGCACGTGGGTGGAGAAGAATACCGCGCCGCCGTCCCGGCACAGCTCCCGGAGGTACCCCTTGAGCAGATGGGCCGCCGCCGGGTCCAGGCCCACGAAGGGTTCGTCCAAAATCAGAAGCCTGGGCTTGCGGATGAGGGCGGAGATAATCGCCAGCTTCTGCTTCATGCCGTGGGAGTAGCTGGCGATGGCGCTGCCCAGGTCGCCGGTGAGGGCGAAGGCGTCCCCGTAGAGGCGGACCCGCTCCTCCCGCTGCCGGGCGGGAATGTCGTAGAGATCGGCGATCAGGTTCAGATACCCGATGCCGCTCATGAATTCATAGAGGTCCGGGTTATCGGGGAGGAAGGCGGTGACCGCCTTGGCTGCGATGGGGTCCCTGCGCACGTCGTGGCCGTCGATGGCGATGGTCCCCTGGGTGAAGCTCATCACCCCCGCCACCGCGCGAAGGGTGGTGGTCTTGCCCGCGCCGTTATGGCCGATGAAGCCGCAGATCTCTCCGGCGGGGACGTGGAGATTCAGATCCTGGACGGCGGTCTTGCCGCCGGGGTAGGTTTTGGTGTAGTGGGAAATGGTCAGCATGGGTAAGCCCTCCTTTGTGTTTTTCATCCGAACCATACACCCTCCACCCGCCGGAAAGTCAAGAGTTTTTTTGATTTTTTTGCGCGAAAGAAACCTTCCACCAGGGGGAATCCTGACTAT
>VSNB01000178.1 GCA_009774055.1 Clostridiales bacterium | reverse complement strand
GGGGGGGGGGTTTTTTGTGGGCCCGGGGCCCTGCGGTCATGGGTGGGGGGCGGCGGCGGGGGCTAACAAAAACGGCGCGCCTCCCTTGGCTGGGAGGCGCGCCTTTTCGGGCCGCGGCCAACGCCGCTCGTTTCTATAGCAATCCTCAAAAATACAGACAGCGGTTCGGCAGATACAGACGGTACATCCCTGCGTCTTCCTCCTTGACGGACGTCAGCCCGCCTGGGTCCTCCGCCTTGCCACACCGCATTTTCCCACGCCTCCTTTTTACCGTTTCTCAAGTGTGCCGACTATAGCACGATGAAGCTATGAAGGAGACTGTATAAGAGTCCGGTGTGCTGACTCCGGCCATTTCCGGTCCCTGCGAGGAGGGCGATTATCAAGTACAAAATTGACCTTATCGCTGCTCTGAAATCTGTAAAATCATTTTTTGACACGCAGAGCCGCCGGATCCGCTGTATTCCCGGCTCGCTTCTACTTCCTCGAAATATTCAACTATTTTCTGCTTTCCCATTCCTCTATTATAGCTCGTTTTTATCCCTTTTGCAAAAATTGATTTCCGTGTGGGCAACCCCACGCTGAATCCTGCGGCCAAATAATAAATAAAGGAGCGGGTCCCAACCGTGACCCGCTCCCTTCCTATCATTCCACAGTTCCGCTTACGCCAATTCCTCCGTCAACCGGCAAATCTCGTCAATATACCCGCCGATTGTCTCGATGGTATCCAGCAGGGGCCCGTCGGTGGAGATGTCCACCCCGGCCATCTGCGCCAGCTCCAGGGGCGTCTTCGTACCGCCGGCGGCCAGAACCCGCTTCCAGTCCTCCACGGCAGGCGCACCCTCGGCTTCGATCCGCTTGCACGCCTGGGTCGCCACCGTCAGCCCCGCGCTGTAGGTGTAGGAGTACAGCCCCATGTAGTAGTGTGGCTGGCGCATCCAGGTCAGCTCCGCGCCCTCGGTGAGCTCCACATCCCCGCCCCAGAACTTCTCCAGAGTCTCCCTCATCAGCCGGTCCAGGGTTTCCGCCTGGACCCCGCCGCCGGCGTCCACAATCTTATAGACCTCCCGCTGGTAGGCCGCCTCCAGCAGGTGGGTGACGAAGTTGTGGTAGTAGGTGTTCCCCACCATGTTGCTGAGGACCCACCGGCGGAAGCGCTTGTCCGGGTTGGTTTTCAGCAGGTAGTGGGCCAGCAGCAGCTCGTTCATGGTGGAGGGCGCCTCCACAAAGTAGGTGGAGACGTTGGTGCCGAATACGGACTGGGCCTCGTTGCACCGCTTGAAGTGCCCCGCGTGGCCCAGCTCGTGGGCCAGGGTGAACACGTCGCTCATCTGCCCCTGCCAAGTCAGCAGGATATAGGAGTGGTTCCCATAGGGGCTGGCGCAGAAGCCGCCGGTGGATTTCCCCTGATTCTGGGCGAAGTCCACCCAGCGCTCCCGGTAGGCGGCGCGGACCATCTCCTGGTAGTCCTCCCCCAGGACGGAGAGGCCCTCGACGATATACTTCCGCGACTCCTCGATGGTCACCGGCGGCGCGTACCCCGGGTCCACCGGCAGTTTCAGGTCGGCGTAGGTCATTTTATCCAGTCCGTGGATTTTTTGCAGCAGTCTGGCGTACTTCCGCATATGGGGGGCCAGCTTCTCCATAATGAGGTCGATCTGCCGGTCATACAGGCTCCGGTCCACCTTCTGCCAGAAGAGCAGATAGTCGAACACGGACTTGTAGCCCCGCTGGTCTGCGATGATTTTCTCCCCTTGTATGTTGGCCTGATAGGCGGCGGCGGTGACGTTCTCGTAGGCGCGGAGCTTCTCGTAGAATGCCTTATATGCCTCCCGGCGGACCTCGGTCCGGGGATCGTACTCGTACTTGTCCTCGTAGAGGGAATAGCCCAGGGGGTGCTCCCCGCCGTCCGCCTGGAAGGAGGGGAACTTCATGTCCGCCAGCTTGGCCATGTTGTAGACATCGTAGGGGGCGTTGATGACGGGGCGCAGGGCCGCCAGGACGCGCTCAGTCTCCGGCTGGAGCTGATAGGGCTTCTGACGCAGCAGGTCCTCCAGATAGGGCTGGTTGGGCCCGCCCTGGGCGATGGCCTGACGCAAAAGGGAGTCGTCCTGGGCAATGATCTCGCTGTCGATAAAGCTCAGACGGCTGGACATCTGGGCGCTCAAGCGGTCAAAGGCGTTGTTGCGCTCCTGAAGGGCGGCATCTCCGTAATCTACGGAGGCGGCCAGATTGCAATAGCCCTCCGCAAGGATTATCAGCTCCTCCCACTCTCGGTATTTGTCCAGACAGCTGTGGATGGCCGCTACGGAGGTCAGCCTGCCCTTGTAATCCCGCTGGAGCTCCTCCGTGAGCAGGCGGGCCTTCTCTACATCCGCCTTCCACTTCTCCTCGCTGTCATAGATCGCGCCCAGGTCCCAGGTCAGCTCCACGGGCACGTCCTTTCTCTTCATCAATTCCATCGTTTTTCGCTCCTCTTCACGTAAATTGTTTCCAGGTTTTTCCCTATAAAGGGGTCCATCGGCATTGTACCATTTCCCCAATGGATTGTCAAATTCCGCAAAATGCGCCCTTCCGCCTTTTGCGTTTCCAGCATTTTTACCAAGCGTTCTTTGACAAGCTAACCGGAACGTGATACAATTGAATTGATCAACTGAGAGCTGAAAGGGAGGCGAAGCAATGAATCTTATGCTTGACGATATACTGTCCATGGATACGGAATCCTTTTTCCGGTATGTTGCATCCATACCATATGGCTATAAGGACTGTTTTGGGAAGCTGCATTATGCCGGCGATGCGGATTTCACCGTGCAAAATTATTCGTTTTCTTCACCGGAGGAAATTGTCAAAAACAACTGCTGCTGGTGTTGGGATTTGGCGGAACTGATCAAGCTGTACTGCGTAAGGCACGGCCTTGTCTGCAAGTCATATTTTATGGAATATTGCTCCGACAGCCTGCATCAAACGCACACGCAGGTCTTTTTGCGCTGTCAAGGGAAATGGAGCGCGGCGCCAGACAACTGCCTGGGCCTTTCGTTTGGAACTCCCTGCTTCGATGAATTGGAACCCTGTGTAACGTGGTTTGTAAGCATGTTTACAGATTACTTGAAATCCGTTCTTAAAGAGAACTATGCGGCGGCGAATCTGCTCGTCAAAGAGTATACCCGTACATTTCCGGCGGGTATTTCAGACGAGGAGTATCTTTCAATGGTACGACAGTAAACCATCAGAGAGCAGCGCAGACGGGACTTTCCTAAAAGTCTCGCCTGCGCTGCCTGTGTTTTCTGTCTGAGATATCCGCTGTCAGACATGTTGCCTCCGGCATGAGGCGGCCTGCCCGGACGCCCACAGCAATGATTTGCTTCAATTCGCATTTTTCTGCCATTGGGTGGGAGAAACGCCGAAGCGGTTGATGAAGCACCGATTAAAAGAGGAAATACTGTTGTAACCGGAGCGGGTGGCCACCTCCGTGATCGGAATGCTCTTATCCTGGAGAAGGACTGCGGCATGGCTGGTGCGCAGCCGCTGGACATATTGCAGCGGAGAATATCCGATGCCGGCGGTCATTTTTCGCTGCAAGGTGGATTTGCTCATGTTCGACACGCCGCACAGGTCCTCGATAGTGATATCCTCGGTGTAGTGACGGCTGATATAGCTGAGGAGCTCAGAGAGCTCGGAGAGAAGAAATGTCTTTTCTGCCGTTCCGGCCCTGGAGTGGGGATGCTGCATATAGCGGCCATGGTGTACCAGTACGGCGAAGACCAGCCCGCGGACAACCGCAAGATAATTTTCCTGACAGGCGGCGCACTCGGCCATAACCTCGCTGACCATGTGGTACAGGGCGGGGTCGTCCTGATAGTGAATGATATTGGGGAAGGTATAGAACGCATATTGTGTGCATTTCAGGGCCTTAAGCTCCACCGGATCCACCTTGTAAAAAAGCTTTTCCAGGTCAATATATAAGAAGTGCCACAGGCTCTTTTCCGGAGTGATGCTTTTGGCAATATGAATCTGGCCCTCGTAGATGATGGAAACGCACTTCCCGTTGAACGGAATAATCTCTCCGTCCACAATGAAAAGGCCGGCGCCGCTTTCACAATAGCCAATTTCCAAAAAGTCATGGTAGTGTACGTTGGAGGGATTTTCGTTGGGATAATAGGTAAACAGAAATCCTTCGGGAGAAAAGGGATGCTTTACGGACATTTCGGTCGTATCGAAGATTTTCGCTAATGATTCAATTTGCATAACATCTGGTCCTTTTTGCATTTTGCTTTATGTGCATTTTCTATATCATATAAGTGGACACATAAAATGTCAAGATCAGAAGCGGAAGAAAACCTGCGTTGGTCCGGAGCGGTCCGCCCAAACCACCTGTCTCCCGTTTCGCCGGTCTTGATGGCGGCGCGGCAAACGGTGCGGCTGTGTCTGATGCTGCAAATATGTTGACAAGGAGTGATTCCCATGAAAAAGAAGACTTTCGGCATCCGTTTTCCCGTGTTTCTGCTCCTGGGGCTTGTCGCAGCGGCGCTCCTGGCGGGCTGCAGCGACGTTGCCGGCGGAGCGCCCGGCCCCGCGGCTCCGGCAGAATCGGAACAGGCTGAAGCCCCGGCGGCGCAGACGGCCGGCATCGTCCGGGGAAAGGTCACGGACAGCAACAGCAATATGCTGGTTGCCGGCATCGTCGTGACAGATGAGGCGGGAAGCACGATACGGGAAACGACCAACGCGTTCGGCGGCTATGAGCTGAAACTGCCGCCGGGAAAGTATACGCTTACGTTCAACAAGGGCGCGGAGTACAGCGAGGAGGTCAAAGAGGTGGAGGTTGCATCGCTGAAGACCCTCTATCTGCCGGATGCCCGCCTGGTCCAGCTCTTCGACAGCTACGGAAAAGGGTGGATTGCCGGAGACTGCCACCAGCACAGCTATTATTCCGATGGGGTGGACAGCATCTCTGGCCTGTTCAACGGCAACGCCAGCATGGGGCTGTACTGGGGCTTCCTCACCGACCACAACACCTCCCGCGGTGTGCCTGAGTGGGTAAGCAGGACCAGCGTCAACGTCATGACGGACGGACAGGGGAATGGCCGGCCCTTTGTGGGCTTCGACGGCGTGGAGGTCACCACGGAGTTCGGACACTTCAATTCCCTGGGGTCCGGGCTTACGCTGGAGACTTACGACCTGAATCTGCGGGAGTCTGAGCGGGCCTCGCAGGATAAGATGGCCATGATCCGGGATAAGCTGGTCTACATCATCGACTCCATCAAGCGGGTGGGGGGCGTGGCGCAAATGAACCACCCCTATTCCTCGACCACCATGGGAGCCGCCAACTGGGTGGACCTGGATGATTATGAACTTCTGGATACCATCGACACGGTGGAGATATGGAACGGATATTTTGTTCCGCCCGATGGGATTTATACGGACTCCAACGCGATGAATCAGAACTATGACGCCAAGCTGCTGTGGTATGGCCTCCTCAACGCCATGAAGGACGGGCATCCCTTCCATGCGGCTGTTGGAGGCTCGGACAACCACGACTCCCTGAGCCGGCAGGCCGGAGCCTCCGATCCGGAGCAGATCGGCGATATCAGCGCCTATTATGACTATATCCGCTCCTGCGGAAAATATCCCGGCATGCCGGCCACCTATGTCCAGCTCGCCCCTGAGGAGCTTACTATGGAGAATGTCCAGAATGCGCTGGTGTCTGGGCACAGCTTTATCTCCAACGGGCCGGTGGTTCTCTGCGACATGGATGGAGCCGGCTACGGCGAGACGCTGACCCCCGCAGGCCGGGAGGTAACCCTTCACACAGATATTTTTAACCGGGACGGCATCCGGGAAATTCGGGTGGTGCGCAACGGCAGTATCCTTCAGACGGTCGCTTTGGACGGAACGGAGGACCGATACAATGAACCGATTGCGCTCAGCGCCGACTGGCAGACCGGGGACTGGGTCCTGATCGAGGTTCTGGGCCCCGTCAGCCAGTATGCGATTACGAACCCTGTTTTGATCGGGTAATCTTATAACTAAAACATAAAATAAAAACAGGAGGAGATAGGAAATGAAAAGATCTGTATCTGTGCTGCTGGCTGTTCTGACGGCGCTGACGCTTGCCGCGTGCGGCGGAGACGGCGGTGGCGGGAAGCCCCAGGTCCCCTTCGAGGTGGGGACCGACACCGCCGAGTATACCGTAGACGGCGCCGCCGGCTGGACGGTACAGACAACCAATGTGAAAATTGCGGCGGGAGACGATGTGCTCTATAACGGTACGGTGACGCTGACCTCCGATAATCAATTTGTCTCCGAGGTGATCTACGCCGCCATCACGGAGGCGGGCATCAGCCAGGACGGGGTGCTCTCGGGCTTTGTCAACTCCATCGGCGACTATACCGCCGGCACCGATGCCGAGGGCCGCTATACCTATTGGGGCTATACGGTAAACGGGAAATACGTCCCCCTGGCATGCAACCAGATGCGCGTGCTGG
>VSNB01000177.1 GCA_009774055.1 Clostridiales bacterium | reverse complement strand
GCACCACCTGGTTCGGCCCCATGCTGGACTACAAGGACCAGGGGAGCGAAACCGCCCGGTCCAACGCCTGTACCATATCAGGCGCCGGCTCAGGGAATCGGCTTTTACCAACTTCAGCAGACACAAAAAACCAGTAATGACACGGTATTCGCTCAATTTCTAGCTCCTTTCGCAAAAATCCCCTTGTCCGCTCACTTGTCGCCCATTGATGCAGTTGATTGGGATTCTTCAACCCACACAGGCTCCCCAGAACTACGATACTGATAATATCTGCTACCTGGTAATAATACCCATCATATTCTTTTGTCGTTTCTACTTCCTCGAAGTACTCCTTTATGCTTTTCATGTCCCCATTCTACCACTTTTCCGCTTTGGGGGCAAAATTGATTTCCGTGCCGGACATTCCCTTCCAGTTGCATTCCCGGCGGGGATGTGATAGACTGATTTATCAAAAACTGCCGCGAAAGGAGGCGCGCTTATGGCATTTCATGAGGACCCCGGCGTCCGGGAGGAGGCCCCTAAGGCCTCCGGCCCCCGTTTCTTTTTCCGCATCATCGCCCAGGAGGCCGCCGCGCTGCTAAAGCTGAACCTGCTCTTCCTGCTCTTCTGCCTGCCGGCGGTGACCATCCCGCCCGCCCTGCTGGCTCTGTTCCAGGTGGTCCGCCGGATGCCGGCGGAGCGGACGGTGCGCTGCTGGAGCCAGTTCTGGGACGCCTTCCGCCATCGCTGGCGGACGGCCTGGGGAGCCTTCCTTCTGACGGTCCTGCCCCTGACGGCGGCAGGGTACGGGGCATGGTTTTACCTCCACTTCGCCCGGGATAACCCGGTGAGCTACCTGCCCTTCGCCTTCTGCGCCGTGGTGTTCCTTACGGCATTGCTGGCCTCCTCCTATCTCTGGGGACTGCTCTCGGAGGGGCGGGAGCTGACCAAAGAGACGCTACTGCTATCGCTGCAGCTGGGGCTGGGCAGGCCCCTCCGGGCGGCGCTGGCGGCGGCAGGCTGGTACCTGCCCTTGGCAGCGGCGGTTCTGTGGCTCCCGCTGAGCGGGGCTTATCTGCTGCTGATCGGGTTTTCCATCCCCTGCCTGCTGGCCCTGTTTTTGATCCGGACGGTGCTGGAGCGGTTCGGCGGCAGTCCGGCGGACCAATAGCCAAAAAGAGCCTGTGGGACAGCGCGCACGCCGCCCTGCAGGCTCTTTTTCTATTACATTAACGCCGCCGCAATCTGATAAACGGCAAAAGAGGCCAGCCAGGCCGTCCCCAGCTGCCAGACCAGCGCCAGAACCGTCCAGCTGAGGCTGTTCATCTCCCGGCGGATAGTGGCAATCGCCGCCACACAGGGTGTATACAGCGCACAGAACGCCAGGAACGCCAGCGCGGCGGCAGGGGAGAACGTAGCGGCCATCACCGCCCCGGCGGCGGCGTAGTCCGTCAGGGAGAAGCCGTAGAACAGGCTCATGGAGCTGACCACTGCCTCTTTGGCGATGAGCCCCGTCAGCAGCGCCACCGCCGCCTGCCACACACCGAAGCCCATGGGTGCGAACACCGGCGCGATCAACCCGCCCACCAGGGCCAGGATGCTGTCCGCCGTGTCCTCCACCATCCGGAGGTTCGGCCCGAAACTCTGCAAAAACCACACCGCCACGCTCATCACGGCGATGATGGTCCCCGCCCTCGTCAGGAAGTCCCGCACCCGCTCCCACACATGGAGCCAGATGTTCTGCAGGGTTGGCATCCGATAGGGCGGCAGCTCCAGCAGGAAGGGCGCGGGTTCCCCCTGAAAGACGCTCCGTTTCAGAATCAGCCCGGAGACAATCGCCATGACCGGCCCCAGTATGTACAGCCCGAACACCACCAGCCCCGCGTACTTCGGGAAGAAGGCGGCGGTCATCAGCCCGTAGATGGGCAGCCGCGCCCCGCAGGACATGAAGGGCACCAGCAGTATGGTCATCCGCCGGTCCTTCTCGTTCTCCATGGTCCTTGCGCCCATGACGGCGGGCACCGTGCAGCCGAAGCCCATGAGCATGGGGATGAACGCCTTGCCGCTCAGGCCGAAGCGCCGCAGGGTCCGGTCCATGACGAAGGCCGCCCGGGCCATGTAGCCGCTGTCCTCCAGCATGGAGAGGAATAGAAACAGCAGCGCGATCATGGGCAGGAAGGTCAGCACGCCCCCCACCCCGGAGATAAGCCCGTCCACCAGCAGCCCGATGAGCCACTCCGGCGCGCGGAGGGACGCCAGCCACCCGGACATCCCGGGGCACAGCGCCTCCTCCACAAACCAGGCGATGCCGTCCGACATCCACGCCCCCGGCCCGCTGAAGGTCGCCAGGAACACCGCCAGCATCATCCCCAGGAACACCGGAATGGCCCAGATCCGGTGGGTCGCCACGGCGTCGATCCGTTCGGTGACGGTCCGCTCCCCATCGTGGTTCTTCTTCCGCACCGAGGAGCGGACCACCCGCTCCACAAACCGATACCGGCTGTCCGCCAGCAGCGTCTCCCGGTCCCCCAGAGGGCTGGCGGCCTCGTATTCCCGGGCGATAGCGTCGATCTTGTCCAGCGTCTCCTGGTCCAGCGACAGGTCCTGGGCCACCGCCTCGTCGCCTCCCAGCAGCTTGATGGAGGCCCAGTGGGCGGGGATGCCCTTTTCATAGGCCCGGTCATGGATCAGCTCGCTAATGCGGTGGTGGATGGCGTGGGTGAAGTCGTCGTACAGGTCATCGGGCTCCACGGTCAGCCCCGTGTGCATCTGCTTGTGGACCTCCTGGACCAGCGCGTCGATATTCACGTTGTCCCGGGCGGAAATGGGCACCACCGGCACGCCCAGGCTGGCGGACAGGCGGGCGCAGTCGATCACGTCCCCCTTTTTCTCCACCTCGTCCATGAAGTTCACCGCCAGCGCCACGGGACGCTCCAGCTCCAGAAGCTGCATGGTCAGGTACAGGTTCCGCTCCAGGTTGGTGGCGTCCACGATGTCGATGATGGCGTCGGGCTGCTCCTCGATGATGAACTTCCGGGCCACCAGCTCCTCCATGGAGTAGGGAGACAGGGAGTAGATGCCCGGCAGGTCCACCACCGTGAATTCCAGCTCCCCCAGCTTGGCCCGGCCTTCTTTTTTCTCCACCGTCACGCCGGGCCAGTTGCCCACGTACTGGTTGGAGCCCGTCAGGGCGTTGAACAATGTGGTTTTGCCGCAGTTGGGGTTGCCCACCAGGGCCACCTTCCAGGGCCGCTGGTCGTGGGCCCGGGGGTCGTAGGCGCTGGGGTGGAGCTCCTGCTCATGCCGGTGGGCCCGGTGCATGGCCTCCAGGTCTTTAGGGTCGGCGCAGCCCATGGCGCAGCGGGCGCAGTCCCCGTGGCAGGCCGCCCCCAGGTGGTAGGCGCTCTCCGACACCGTTTCCCGCTCCCGGGGCTTCACCGCCTCCATGCGGACCCGGATCTGGGCCGCATCCTCCTTCCGCAGGCTCAGCTCGTAGCCCCGCAGGCGCACCTCCATAGGGTCCCCGAAGGGGGCCGTCTTGATGAGCTCCACCGTGGTGCCCGGCGTCAGCCCCATATCGATGAGGCGGCGTTTCACCGCCCCCCGCTGGTTGCCCACCTGCTCGATCACGCAGCTACCGCCCACGGGCAGCTGGTCTAAGGTTCGTACTGATTCCTTCATGGCTGCTTCCCTCCTGGTATACATACTTTTTCTTGTAAGAAAAAGTATCAAAAAGAACTTTTTGCCGCAAGCTCCGCTTGCTTTCAGGGCGGTTGCGGCATAGCCTTTTATTGGCGTTAGTATAGTCTAACTATCTGGGATTGTCAAGAGGATTTTGGCATCGCGGGCAGGAAAATTTTGCCGGACAGGCCCTGTCCTCGGATATGCGTAGGGGGAGCGGGCCGCAGCCCGCTCCCCACTGGAAAATATTGAAAAAATATGCCGTATTGGAATTAGCCCAGCAGCTGGAGCACGCCCTGGGGCACCTGGTTTGCCTGGGCCAGCATGGCCTGGGCGGACTGGACCAGGATGTTGTTCTTCACGTAGCTCATCATTTCCTCGGCCACGTCGGTGTCGCGGATGGTGGACTCGGCGTCCTGGATGTTCTCTGCCATCACGCTCAGGTTGTTGGCAGTGTGCTCCAGACGGTTCTGGATGGCGCCCAGGTCGCCGCGGACGGAGGAGACGCGGTTGATGGCATCCTTGATGGTCTGGATGGCTGCGGAAGCGCCCGTCTGGTTGCTGATGTCAACGCCCTCAATGCCCAGCGCCGTGGTGTGCATATCGCCCACGGAAACCTTCAGCTGGTTATAGCTGTCAGCAGTGTCGCCGATCTGAAGGGTCAGACCGTTGCCGGTCTTGGGAGAGACGCTGTTGGCAGAGAACAGGGCCTCGAAGCCAGCTTTGGTGTACAGCTCGCTGGTGTACACATTCTGATTGGCGGCCTCATCAATGGTGAGTTTACCATCGTCGGTTTCGTTGCCGATGGTGAAGGCGCTGTTGGCCATGTTGCTCATGCCGATGCCTGCCTGCTTGATGCGCTCGGCGGCGGTAGCGTTCTTGTCCAGAGTGATGGTGTTGCCGCTGAAGCCGAAGGAATCGCCCCACTTGAAGGTGTAGGTCTCCTTGCCGATGGTCAGGGTGCTGCCGTCGCCGATGTCGCCGCCGAAGATGCTGCTCAGGTCGATGGTGGTGCTGGCGGTCGCGCCGCCCACCTCGGGCGCGCCCTGGGTGATCTTCACGGTGCCGGCGTTGTAGCTGCCGGATACGCTGGCGGGCATATCAGTGTTTCCACCCGCGTCCTTGGGGGTCTTATCCATCAGGATATACAGGCCGTCGCCAGCCGCCTGGGCCACAATGTCGCCAGCAGCGCCAGCAGCAGTTTTGGAGATACGGACGTTGGTGTAGGTGTAGTCCTTGTCAGAATTGGCTTTGTTCCAAGCATCCGCGCCGGCCTTGGCAGCTTCCAGCATATTCTTCGCCAGATCTTCGACCTTGGAGGTGCCGCCCGTCAGGCCATCGGTAACCTTCGACAGATCAACCTCTACCTCGCCACTAATGAGGATCTTGCCGGTGTTGGAGCCCAGCTTGGCAAATTCGTCCCCAATATCCGTGAGATTCTGGGTTGTAAGTGTAACAGTCTGGTTAGCCAAATCGATGCCGGTGACGCTCAGCTTGCTGGAGGCCACGGTCTCAACCTCGGGGGTCTCCTCGCCGTCACCATCTCCACCGGGGGCATCAGGTCCGGGATCAGTGCCCTCAACAGCGGCCTTGTAGCTCAGTCCGGTTTCCAGAGCAGCGGTGAAATCAGCAGCTGCGGGAGCACTGTCGGCGGTGATAGTTCCAAAGGTAGTATTGCCGTCCGCAGATTTGATGGTGAAGGAGGTGTTATTGCCATCGACCGCCTCATCAGATGTGCCGATAACCTCGTTGCCAACCTTCAGCTCCAGTTTGTCGTCGGCATTCTTCTCAATGGTGACCTTTGTGCCATCGGCAATAGTTTTGCCATTCAGAGCAGCCAAGATTTTGTCGGTGTCCAAGCCACTGGCATCCAGCTTCTTGGTATCCACAGCGATATCACTTTTAGCGGTGCCCTCGATGGCGGCGGGAGTGCCGGCATCAGCGCCACCATCCCCAGCGGCCAGCACAACCGGGCCGTCGCCAGCGGCAGCCTCAAAGCTGATCTTCACGTCCATCATGGCGGACACGGTATCGTCCGCGCTGGTGGGCTTATTGACCTGCTTAAAGTTCACGCTGGTGCCATTCACGGTGGCCTCAAACGCCTGACCGTCAATTGTCTTGGCGCCAGCATCAAAAGCGTCCTTCAGGGCAGTGGCCAAGTCCCCGGCCGAATATTGCTTCTCCTCCAGGGTCAGCTCAAACTCGTCCTCGCCAATCTGCACGGTCAGCTTGTCGCCGGCCTTGGCATTGACGGCCAGGGTGTCAAGCTGCACATCGAACACGGTCTCGCCGGGGGTAACGCCGCCGTCCTTCAGAACGGTGGCGTCGCCGATGGGGCGGCCCACGTCGGGCAGCGTAATCTGGGCGCGGGTAGAGGCTCCGCCGCCGTCCAGCTCGCCGTCCAGCAGCTTGATGCCGTTGAAGTTGGCGCTGTCGGCAATGCGGTTAATCTCGTCCTTCAGCGCGCTTACCTCTTTCTGGAGGTTCAGGCGGTCCACCTCGTTGTCATAGGTGCCGTTGGCGGACTGAGTGGCCAGATAGTCCATGCGGTTGAGCATGTCCTGGATCTCCTGCATAGCGCCCTCGGCGGTCTTCACCAGGGAGATGCCGTCCTTGACGTTCTTCTGGGCGGCGTTCAGGCCGGTGATCTGGGCGCGCATCTTCTCGGAAATGGCCAGACCGGCGGCGTCGTCGCCGGCGCGGTTGATCTTGTAGCCGGAAGAGAGCTTCTCCAGGTTCTTGCTGAGGGCGGAGGTGTTGGTGTTGTAGTTGCGGTAGGCGTTCATCGCCATGATGTTGTGCTGAATACGCATTTTAGTGCTTCCTTTCAATAAAATGTTTGGGAATTTGCGAAATTCGATGTGCCAGAA
>VSNB01000176.1 GCA_009774055.1 Clostridiales bacterium | reverse complement strand
GTGATCTGGGCGCGCATCTTCTCGGAAATGGCCAGACCGGCGGCGTCGTCGCCGGCGCGGTTGATCTTGTAGCCGGAGGACAGCTTCTCCAGGTTCTTGGACAGCGCGGAGGTGTTGGTGTTGTAGTTGCGGTAGGCGTTCATCGCCATAATGTTGTGCTGAATTCTCATTTTCTTGAGTCCTTTCAATAAAATATGGGACTTGCGGTCCGGCGCGCCGGAATTCCCTTTCCGACGCTGGGACGGAGCGCTTCCCTGTTCCGATGCCGTGGCCTTTGGACATCAGAGCAGTTCAGCGCGGGATCTATATTCCAGCCGGTTCGCGCAACCGGGCGGAATCAAAATGATTGGATGGACAAATCGTCCTCCCACACGGCGGGTACAATCTGCGCCAGCTGGGCGCGAAGGATTTCCGCCTCTTCCATGGAGCCGCTCTTTTCCAGCCGCTCCGCCACCTGTTCCATCCGGCGCACCGCCTTCTCCCGCTCGCTATTCCAGCGGAACACCGCCTCCGGCCGGTATTTGGCCCTTTTCCGGGCAGACAGCTCCGCCAGACAGGCGGGCGGAGGATTGCCGCTGCGCTCCAGCACCGCGCCCCTCACAATGGCGACATCGCGGGGCGCGTGGATGGTCAGGTGGGCGCGTTCGCCGCTGAGCTGATCCACCAAAATGACGGTATCGCCGTCTACGGTGAAATACTCGCCGCGCCTCATCGTAATGCAAAGCATGTTGTCTCCTTAAGCCGCATCCGGCCCTGTCCTTCTGGCCGGTTTTTGATTTACCCTGCGCAGCTGCCGGCCCGCTCCCGGCGGGCCGCCATACTGTAAAAGGTCGCCTGAGGCAGGCCGCAGATATCCGCCGCCTCGGCAAGGGTCATCTGTCCGCGCCGCCACTCCCGATGGACCTCCTCAAAATTCTCCGGGAGGGGCCGCGCCGGCCTGCCAAAGCGGACGCCGTTTGCTTTGGCCGCCGCGATGCCCTCTGCCTGCTTTTGGCGGCGTTCCGCCCGGCGGGTCTGGTCCGCAACGGCCAGGGCAAGCGCCGAAACGAAGGTTCCCAGCAGCTCCTGGCTGTGGGGCAGGTCCGCCGCGACAATGTCGGAGGCAATCTCCTGCGCCAAGTCCCTCAGCTGGCTCTGGATATCCTTTTCTGAAAAAATCGCGGGCATGAACAGCCTCCTTTCTTTCAGCCGCCAATTTTGGTTCTACCAGGCGGTTTTTGTTGAGATGGAATGGGTAACCGGCCTTTTTCTCCGCACAATTTGACAAGAATGATGGACGAAATGGTATACTTTTCCGTCCGGATAATTTTAAAGAATTATTGTCTCGCCTCTGTCCCTTTTATCGGCACTATTTCGGCGCAGATAATACTTTCCTGAAAATTATTTTTTGGACGGGATAGTATACTATTCCGTCCGGATATATTTTGTTTCTGCACAGCCCGAAGCCGCCTCCGCGCGCAGGGCGGCATCACGGAATGTGGACTTTGGCATGCCGCAGGCGTCCGCCGCCTCCCGCAGCGACATCTGCCCGCTCCTCCACGCCCTTCGCAGCCGCTCAAAGCTGTCCGGCAGCGCCAGGCGCTCGCGCCCGAACCGCACTCCTTTGGCTTTTGCCGCCGCGATGCCCTCCGCCTGCCGCTGGCGGATATTGGTGCGCTCGTTCTCCGCCACAAAGGACAATACCTGCAGCACGATGTCGCTGAGGAAGGTGCCCATCAAATCCTTGCCCCGCCGGGTGTCCAGCAGCGGCATATCCAGCACCACAATGTCGATACATTTTTCTTTGGTGAGGAGCCTCCACTGCTCCAGGATCTCCTCATAGTTGCGGCCCAGACGGTCGATGCTCTTGATGTACAGCAGATCGTCCGGCCTGAGCCGCTTCACCATCCGTTTGTATTGCGGCCTCTGGAAGTCCTTTCCGGAGTGCTTGTCCACGAAAAGATTTTCCTCCGGGATGGACAGATCCCCCAAGGCGGTCATCTGCCGGCCCTCGTTCTGCTCGCGGGTACTGACCCTGACGTATCCGTAAATGTTGGTAGACATGGAGTCCCTCCTGTTTCTGTTTCTACAATGGCTCCTTTGAAGCGGTCCTGCAAATCTGCACAGATTGCCAGATCATTGTACTACCGGGAATCCTGTCAATCGAGGAAATAATACATTTGATGCAAGCCGTTTTGCTCGCCGATCTTTACCGATTTTTAAGTGTGCCGACTATAAATGTACTGTGTAAGAGCTTGTTTCATATCTCCCCGCGCACGTCTTGGCGGCTGATTTTCCGCCCAGACTTCGTTAAAAACCCTTACAATCCGTCAGGATTGCTGCGGCTTTTTGCCTCGCTGGACAAAAAATCCACTCGCCAATCCGCACTCGTTGAGATATGAAACAGGCTCTAAGCTCCGACCACCGGGCGGGACCTTCCGCTTTTCCCGCAGAAAGATAAATTTTTACGTGCATTTCCCTTCGAATTGGTGTATGATAAAAACGCCTATCAATTTTCCCATTTCAGGAGGACAATATCATGAATACCTGCATCATTCCCCGCGGCTACCGCTCCCCGCTCTACGGCTACGACATGCAGCGGGCCATCGAATTTGTGAAGAGCAGCTTCCAGGAGAATCTGAAATTTGCCCTGAATCTCCGCCGGGTGTCCGCGCCGCTGTTCGTGGATCGGAACTCCGGCCTCAACGACAACCTCAACGGCGTGGAGCGGCCCGTGGGCTTCGACATTCCCGCCGTGGAGGGTGCCTACGGAGAGGTGGTCCACTCTCTGGCCAAGTGGAAGCGCCTGGCCCTCAAGCGCTACGGCTTCTATCCCGGCAACGGCCTGTATACGGACATGAACGCCATCCGCCGGGACGAGAGCCTGGACAACATCCACTCCGTCTACGTGGACCAGTGGGACTGGGAGAAGGTCATCACCAAGGCCGACCGGAACGTGGACTTCCTCCAGTACACGGTGCGCTCCATTGTGGGGGCGGTGTGCGACACCTGCGACGCTCTGCGCCGGGCCTTCCCCCAGGTCAAGACCCGCCTGGACCGGGAAGTCAGCTTCATCACCACCCAGGAGCTGGAGGACATGTACCCCCATCTGCCCCCCCAGGAGCGGGAGACGGCCTACATGCGGGAGGGCCACAAGACAGTGTTCCTCATGCAGATCGGCAAGACGCTGAAAAGCGGCCAGAAGCACGACGGCCGCGCCCCGGACTACGACGACTGGGAGCTGAACGGGGACATCCTTATGTGGAACGACGTGCTGGGCCGGGCCTTTGAGATTTCCTCCATGGGCGTCCGGGTGGACCCGGAGAGCCTGGACCGGCAGCTGACGCTGGCAAACTGCGAGGACCGGCGGGACCTGCCCTTCCACAAAATGCTCCTGGCGGGCGAGCTGCCCCTGACCATGGGCGGCGGCATCGGACAGAGCCGTCTGTGCATGCTGATGATCGGCTGCTGCCACATCGGCGAGGTCCAGGTGAGCCTCTGGGACCAGGAGACGCTGGACACCTGCGAGGAGGCGGGGGTACAGCTGCTGTAAATCCCCGTAAGGGTTCCGGACAAGGGAGGTCTTGATGAATCTACTGAAAATCGCCCTGCTTCAAATCGCGCCTGCGGGCAGTCTGGCGGGGAACCTGGAGAAGGGGCTCGCCGCCTGCCGCCGGGCGAAGGATCTGGGGACGGATATCGCCCTGTTTCCCGAAATGTGGAGCAATGGGTACAATATCTATGGCCGTCCCCCGGAGGAGTGGAAGGCGGAGGCGGTCCCCGCCGCAGGTGAATTCGTCCAGACATTCGGCCGCCTGGCCCGGGAATTGGAAATGGCTGTCGGCGTCACGCTGCTGGAGGCATGGGAGGGCGGTCCCCGGAATACGCTGATCCTTTTCGACCGCTTCGGGGAGCGGAAGCTGGCTTATGCCAAGGTTCACACCTGCGATTTCGATGCGGAGCGGCATCTGACCCCCGGCGAGGGCTTCTATGTGACGGACCTGGATACCGCCCGGGGCCCGGTGCGGGTGGGGGCCATGATCTGCTACGACCGGGAGTTCCCGGAGAGCGCACGGCTCCTGATGCTGCAGGGCGCGGAGCTGATCCTGACCCCTAACGCCTGCCCTATGGAGATAAACCGCCTGTCCCAGCTGCGCGCCAGGGCTTTCGAAAACATGCTGGCCGTCGCCACCTGCAATTACCCGGACTCCGTCCCGGACTGCAACGGCGGCTCCAGCGTATTTGACGGCGTGGCCTACCTGCCGGAGGCGGAGGGCTCCCGGGACACCTGCCTGCTCCAGGCGGGCGGGGAGGCGGGGGTTTATACCGCCGAGCTGGACCTGGACATGCTGCGGGCCTACCGGGAGAGCGAGGTCCACGGCAATGCCTACCGCCATCCGAAAAAATATGGACTGTTAACGGATACCCGAATCAAGGAGCCGTTTATCCGGGCGGATTACCGGGAATAAACACAACAAGGAGAAGGAAAAAATATGGAAAACTTTGTCTTATCCCATCTGGAGCCCAAGGGCGTGTTCCGCTTTTTTGAGGAGCTGGCCCGCGTCCCCCACGGCTCCGGCAACACCGCCGCCGCCAGCGCCTGGGCGATGGACTTCGCCAGGACCCGGGGCCTGCGCTGCCGGCAGGACGAGCTGGGCAGCGTGGTCATCTGGAAGCCCGCCTCCCCCGGCTATGAGGGCCACCCGGCCGTGATCCTCCAGGGCCATCTGGACATGGTCTGCGTGAAGGACGCCGGTACGGCCCACGACTTCGAAAAGGACCCCCTGGACCTGGTGGTGGAGGGCGACTGGATCAGGGCCCGGGGCACCACTCTGGGGGGCGACAACGGCATCGCCGTGGCGATCATCCTGGCCCTGCTGGACGATGAAACCGCCGTACACCCGCCCATCGAGGCGGTGCTGACCGTGGACGAGGAGATCGGCCTGCTGGGCGCCAACGGCCTGGACTGCTCGGACCTGGCGGGGCGGAAGCTTATCAACATCGACAGCGAGGACGAGGGCGTCCTCACCGTCAGCTGCGCCGGCGGAAGCCGGTGCGACATCCGGCGGGAATTCCCCCTGGAGGAGGCGGAGGGCGCCGTATGCACCCTCACCGTCTCCGGCGGGCAGGGGGGCCACTCCGGCATAGAGATTCACAAGGGCCTGGCCAACGCCAGCAAGCTGCTGGGGGCGTGTCTGAAGGACATGCCCGGCATCCGGCTGATCTCCCTGGCCGGCGGGGCCCAGGACAACGCCATCCCCAAGGAGGCGGAGGCGGTGTTCCTGGCGGAGGCCCCGGCGTCCCTGGAGGCCGTCCGGGCCCGGTTCGAGGCGGAAACCCGGGCCGCCTTCGCCGAGAAGGAGCCCGGTCTGAACTTTACGCTGGCTTCCATCCCGCCGGAGCGGCGGCGGGCCCTCTCCGGTGAGGACACCCGGAAGGCGGTGTCCCTGCTCAACGACTATCCCAACGGCGTCCAGGCCATGAGCGCCGACATTCCCGGCCTGGTGCAGACCAGCCTGAATCTGGGCATCCTGCGGCTGGAGGAGGGGAGGATGGAGCTGTCCAGCTCCGTGCGCAGCAGCGTGGCGGCGGAGAAGGACGCCCTGTGCGCCCGGCTGGAGACCCTGGCGGCGCAGTACGGCGGCAGCTTCTCTCAGCGGGGGGCCTATCCGCCCTGGGAGTACCGGAAGGACTCCCCCCTCCGGGATACCATGACCCGGGTGTACCGGGAGCTCTCCGGCAGGGAGATGCAGGTGGAGGCCATCCACGCCGGGCTGGAGTGCGGCCTGTTCTCCGGGAAGATGCCCGGGCTGGATGCCGTCTCCATCGGTCCCGACCTCCGGGATGTCCACAGCGCCCGGGAGAGGATGTCCGTTTCCTCCGTAGCCAGAACCTGGACGTATCTGCGGAAGGTCCTGGAGGAGCTGTAATTTTTCAATCAGCCAAAGCGTCCGGCGCCTTTTCTGGCGGCCGGACGCTGGCGTATATGGAATGAAACCGACATGTTATCTTTCTTTTTATCCGCGCTGGAGAGCGAGGAGGACCGGCGGAGGTTCCGCGCCGTCTACGAGCAGTACCACGGGCGGCTGGAACGGGTTGCCCTGGGTATTCTGAAGGACCAGCGCGATGCCGAGGACGCCATACAGAACGCCTTTTTTCAAGTCGTTCGGCATTTTGAAAAAATTTATCAAATCCCATGTGAGGAACTGCCCTACTGGCTCATTTCTATAGTGAAGAACGAAGCCCGGATGATCCTCCGGAAAAAAGAGCGTGCCGTCCCCCTGGAAGAAAGCTGGGAGGCCGTCGATGCCCGGGCCGGAGATGTGTCGGACTACACAGCCCTGGTGGAGCTGTTCGCCAGCCTGCCGGAGACATACCGCCAGGTGCTGGAAATGAAGGCCCTGCTGGGATACACGGACCGGGAGATCGCCCGGAAGCTGGGCATTTCCGAGACGGCGGTGAGCACCCGGGCCAGTCGGGGCCGGGCGCACCGGCGGGAAATTCTGGAAAAGGCGGGCTTGCGTTTTTGACCGCTAAGGAACTGGGCCGGATGCTGCGGCGG
>VSNB01000175.1 GCA_009774055.1 Clostridiales bacterium | reverse complement strand
TTGATCTTCATTTTTTCAGTCTCCTTACAATTTTTTTCGAACAGGTGGCCCGTTCTAATGGAATTGTAAATCAACAAATAGTAACAGCTGCCCAATAAAAACTTGACAGACACCGCCCGGAGAAGTACAATTAAATAAGCGGGCATTTGCCCGGATAATACATAACGCCCCATCATTCAAAGGAATTCGGAGGACATATAGTATGGAAAAACAGGTAAAGCGTATCGGCGTTCTCACCAGCGGCGGCGACGCGCCGGGCATGAACTCGGCGGTACGCGCCGTGGTCCGCTCCGCAGCCAGCCGGGGCATCGACTGCGTGGGCATCCGCAGAGGCTGGAACGGCCTCATCTCCAGCGACTTCGTCCGCATGGACACTTCCAGCGTCAGCCACATTATCAACAAGGGCGGCACCCTCCTCTACACCGCCCGCAGCGATGAATTCCGCGAGGTCGCCGGTCAGGACAAGGCCCTGGCGACCTGCAAGCTGCTGGGACTGGATGCCATCGTGGCCATCGGCGGCGACGGCACCTTCCGGGGCGCGCTGGACCTCTCCCGCCGGGCGGCGGAGCGAGGCTATCAGCTCCAGGTGGCCGGCATTCCCGCCACCATCGACAACGACATCGGCTGCTCCCACTACACCATCGGCTTTGACACCGCCTGCAACACCGCCATCGAGTGCATCGACAAGCTGCGGGACACCATGCAGTCCCACGAGCGGTGCTCCGTGGTGGAGGTCATGGGCCGCCACGCCGGCTATCTGGCGCTGTACGTAGGCATTTCCGTGGGCGCCACCGCCGTGCTAATTCCCGAGCGGGAGGTAAACTTCGAGCAGGACGTGGTGGAGAAAATCCGCCGGGCCCGTCTGGCGGGCACCACCCACTACATGGTGGTGGTGGCCGAGGGCGCGGGCAACGCCATGGAGATCAGCAGCCAGATCAAGGAGGAGATCGGCCTCGATCCCCGGGTGACAGTGCTGGGCCACATCCAGCGGGGCGGCGCGCCCTCCGCCCGGGATCGGGAAACCGCCAGCCGCATGGGCTACATGGCGGTGAAGGCTATTTCCGAAAACGCAGGCAACTGCGTGGTCGCCACCCAGGAAGGCCGCATGGTGGTCCTGGAAATGGAGGAGGCCCTGGCTATGAAGAAGCAGTTCAATATGGACCGCTACGATATTCTGGAGGCCCTGACCAACAACTACCGCGGACGGTAACCAACACATTCCCCATGAGAGGGCGGCGCCTCCGCCTTCTCATGGGCTTTTAAAAAAGGAGGTCCTACTGTGTTCGAAATCATTGACCAGGTGAAGCCCGGCTTGAAAAAGCTGATCGCCGCCCTGCGGGAGGCGTATCCCTACGCCTCCGTGCTGGCGGTGGCGGACGATGCCCGCTCCTGGAACATCAGCCGCCGCGGCATCGGCATCGCCAGACCCCGCATGGGGGGCGGCACGGGCTACGTCGTCCGAGTGTTCGACGGCACAGGCTGCGCCGAATACTCCTTCAACGAATTTTCGGAGGAGAAGATTCCGGAGATCCGGGAGACGCTGGCCCGGCGGCTGGCGGAGCAGGAGAAGGCCCTGGAGGGCTTCGCCCCCCTGCCCACCCCCGGCCTGGCGGACGAGCCCGCAGTCCTGAAAAAGGAGAGCGGCTGCCGCGTCCATCCCCGCCAGCTGGGGGACGAGGCCATCATCAAGCGGCTCACCGCCCTGCGGGAGCGGGCCCTGGGCCTGGACGAACGGGTCCTGGACGCCCAGGCGGGAATGGCCTATCGGTCCTACCGGAAGCTGTTCCTATCGGAAAACCGAGATCTGGACCAGACAGTGATGTGGACCACCGCCTCCGTGACGGCCATGGCCAGCCGGGGACAGGAGATCAAACTCTCCTACCGCCCCTTCTCCGTCCTGGGCGGCGCGGAGCTGATGGACGAAATGGACGCGGGCGTGGAAGGCGCGGTCCATGACGCCCTGGAGCTGCTGGACAGCCAGCCCATTCCCCCGGGGGAGTACGAGTGCGTCTGCGACCCGGAAACCACCGGCATGATCGTCCACGAGGCTTTCGGCCACGGCGTGGAAATGGACATGTTCGTCAAGGACCGGGCCCTGGCCCGGCGGTTCATCGGCGAATACGTAGCCAGCCCCCTGGTGACCATGCACGATGGAAGCGCGGCGGACCAGACCGCCACCGCCTTCTTTGACGATGAGGGCACTCTCACCGGGGACACGGTGGTCATCGACAAGGGCGTGCTGAAAACCGGCATGTGCGATGCCCTGTCCGCTGCCCGCCTGGGCACGTCCCCCACCGGAAACGGCCGGCGGGAGAGCTACGAGCGTAAGGCGTACACCCGCATGACCAACACCTATTTCCAGGGCGGGGACGCCACGCCGGAGGAAATGATCGCCTCGGTGAAGGACGGCTTTTTGCTGGAGAGCCCCTCCAGCGGCATGGAGGACCCCAAGAACTGGGGCATCCAGTGCATGGTGACCACCGCCCGGGAGATCAAGGACGGGAAGCTGACGGGGAAGCTCTTCTCCCCCATCGTCCTTACCGGCTACGTGCCCGACCTGCTGAAATCCGTCACCATGATGAGCAAAACGGCGGAGCTCTCCGGCAGCGGCTTCTGCGGCAAAGGCTATAAAGAATGGGTCAAGGTTTCTGACGGCGGGCCCTATATGAAGGCCCGCATCCGTCTGGGTTAAGGAGGCGTTGGATATGATTGAGAGAATCAAGCGTGCGCTGGAACGCTGCGGCGTCAGCCTGTGGCGCATCAACGAGCGGGTGGATGAGACTGCGGAGCTCTTCTTTGTGAAAAAGCAGCTGGACACTCGGCGCATCAAGGACGTGCGCAAATACGATGTGACGGTATTCCGGGACGTGGAATCCGGGAACGGCGGCAAGCCCGCCCGGGGCGCCACCTCCGTTCCCATTCTCCCCTCCATGGACGACCGGCAGCTGGACGAGGAGCTGAAGGGCGCGTACTACGCCGCCCAGTTTGCCGCCAACCCCTACTACGATTTGGCCGACCCGGTGCAGGCTCCCCTGGTGGAGGAATCCGGAGAGCTGGCCCAGGCGCCCCTGGCGCAGAGCGCCGGAAAGCTGGCCCGTGCCCTCTTCGCCCCCGACACCCACGACGACGCTTTCGTCAACTCCGCGGAGCTGTTCGTCTACCGCGTCCGCCGCCGGATCGTGTCCTCGGAGGGGACGGACGTGTCCTTCGTCAACTCCGGCGCCAACGGGGAATTCGTGGTACAGTGCAGGGAGCCGGAGGACGTGGAGATCCACAACCAGTTCGAGTACGACGCGCTGGACGAGGCAGCCCTGTCCGCCAAGGTGGCGGAGGCCCTCACCTTCGTCCGGGACCGGGCCCATGCCCAGAGGATTCTGAAAAGCGGCAGCTATGATCTGGTCCTCAGCGGAAACGCCGTGGCCGAGGTGCTGTCCTACTATGTGCTTCGCGCTTCCGCATCGGCGGTATACGCCAAGTACTCCACGTGGCAGCAGGGCGAGGACGTGCAGAACGCGGAGGAAGGCGGCGAGCGGCTGTCCCTTACCCTCCGGGCCTTCCATCCCTACAGCGAGGAGGGAATCCCCACCATGAACGACCTGCCGCTGCTGAAGGACGGGAAGCTGCTGACATGGCACGGCCCCAACCGCTTCTGCCGCTATTTGGGCGTAAAGCCCACGGGCGACTACCAGCGGACAGCCTGCGCCAACGGGACGGTCCCCTTCGAGGCATTGAAAAAAGGCCCCTGCCTGTGGGCGGTGACCTTCTCCGACTTCCAGATGGACACTATGAGCGGACATTTCGGCGGCGAGATCCGGCTGGCCTACCTGGTCGAAGCGGACGGCAAGGTCACGCCGGTAACCGGCGGGTCCGTCAACGGAAGCATTCTGGAGGCCCAGAAGCGCCTGGTTTTCTCCACGGACCGCTACCTTACCGCCCGGTACGACGGGCCTTACGCCGTCCGCATCGCCGGCGTGAGCATCGCCGGAACGGAAGAGTGACGCCGGACAAGGCCGACGTCATGGCTCTGGCAGCGGAGCTGGCCCTGCCGGAGCCGGTGATGGAGCCCCTGGAACGGGCGGCGGAGATCCTGCCGGAGCTCCCCCTGGAGGCACTGGCCGCGCCGGAAACGGCGGAGGACGCCTGGCGGACCGTATCCGCCCGCGTTCCCCTCTGGCGGAAGGACGGCGGCATGGCCCAGCTGGCGGCGGCCCTGGCCGGGGCCTGCCATACCAGGCGGGCGTACCGGGAAAACGGCCTGCCGGAGGAGCTGTATTTTTCCACGATGGGATGCTTCCCCCGGTTTCTGCGGGAAACCCATGAGATAACCGGCCGCTGGGTCTTTGACCGGGGCTTCTGGACCTGGCGGCAGACCGGCGGTCGGCTGTTCCGGCTGGGGACCCTGGAGTTCGAGTACCTGCCGGAGGGTCCCGCCCTCGGCGTCCACATCCCTTCGGACGCGGTCCTCTCCCGGACGGAGCTGGACCGGTCCTATGATTGGGCGGAGCGGTTCTTCGCCGGAGAGGGACGGGCATTCTGCCGCCGGGGACAGCCTGTGGAGACGCGGTGCTGCAGCTGGCTGCTGGCCCCGGCGCTGGCGGAGCTGCTGCCGGAGGATTCCGGCATCCGGCGGTTTGCCGGTGACTACCTCCTCTGCGGGGTGATGGAGAACGACCAGGAGTTCTACCGCTGGCTGTTCCAGTGTGAGCCGCCGCTTCCGGCGGAGGACCTGCCGGAGGACACCAGCCTACGGCGGAAGGCCAAGGTTTATCTGGCGGCGGGCGGTAAGATCGGCGCGGCCCGCGGCACGCTGGCCCGGCAATGAAAGAAAGAAGAGCGGCAAAATGTGATGATGTGGGAGGTCTGATATGCTCGATAGGATACCTGACGGAGAAGAATTGACAGCCTTAGTCGGGAAACCTCTATATGATGTATGGAAGAAGCTATGCGCTCTCATTGACGAAAAATATGAGATGGAGCGTCTGTGGAACAGCGGCGGGAAGGCATGGACATATGAATATAAATACCGCCGGGGCGGTAAGACGCTGTGCGCATTATACGCAAGGGAAAGCTGCGTGGGTTTTATGATCATCCTGGGGAAAGACGAGCGGCTGAAATTTGAAGCAAACAGGGAAAGCTATTCAAAAGAAGTGCAGGAAAAATACGATGAAGCGCAGACATACCACGACGGGAAATGGATCATGTTTGAGCCGGTGGATACTTCCTTATTTCATGATTTCATTCGGCTGCTGCAAATCAAAAGAAAGCCAAACAGAAAGTAAGAAGCAGTACCAATAGGTGACGGTATGCAGATTGGCGAGAAAAATTTTTTGTCTGGCAAGGAAGAAACTCGCAGGAATCCTGACGGATTTCAAGCGTTTCTGACACAGCCAGACGAAAAATTTTCCGTCAAGATACGTGCCGGCGCCTATTGGTACAGCTTCTAAAGCTGCGAGCGAATTGCCCCCTTCGCCATTTTGGCGAAAGGGGCAATTGCCGGTATGCATCGGCTTTTGGCTTACAGAATTACTTCCACCGGCGCGTCCAGCTCCAGGCTGTCCGGCGTGACCAAACAATCATAAGCATACACCCCCACCCCGTTTTCAGCGGCCTCCCGCAGGGCCGTGCCGAAGGCGGGGTGGGTCTCGTCGTTGGGCCGGAACCGGACAGGGCCCTTCATCTGCACCACGAAGAACACCGCCGCCCGGTATCCCTGCGCCACAGCCCGCCGGAGGCCCCGCAAATGCTTCACCCCGCGCTCCGTAGGGGCGTCGGGGAAACGCACCTCGCCGTCCTCCTCCAGGGTCACTCCCTTCACCTCCACGAAGATTTTTCCCTGCGCGTCTTCTAAAAGGAAGTCAAAGCGGGAATCCTCCCAGACGTATTCCGGTCGGATAACGGTCAATCCCGTCAGGAAGTTCCCCGCCGCCGCCCACTCGAGGAACACCTTGTTGGGGGCCTGGGCGTCCATGTTGATGAGCAGGGGGCCTTTCTCCACGGCGATGAGGTCGAATGCCGTTTTCCGCGCCGGGTTGCTGGAGCGTTCCAGGTAGACCGCCGCGCCGGGAACCAGCAGCTCCCGGCAGCGTCCGGTATTTTTCACATGGCAGACCTCCGTCCGGCCCTCCAGGTCCACATGGGCGATAAAGCGGTTGGGACGGGCCAGAAAGCGGGCTTTTTCTGCGGCATGATAGCGCATGGGGCGGCACCTCGTTTCCAAGAGTCTGTATGCACAGGCGGTGTTCAGCGCCGGCGAATACAGCTTCATACTCCGCTATCATACCACGGCGGCGCGAAAAAAGGAACCCGGGAAATCCTCCGAAAAGTTGTCGGAAATGTGCAGGGAAAGGTATTGAAATTTTCTGGGAAGTTTGCTATACTGAAAATAATTTCGCGCACGTGAGAATCGCACTGATTTTCATGGAACAAGCGCGGTCCGCCAGCCGGTTCCGCGCATTTTGTAGAGAAGGAGGAAGCACCTTATGGAGCCGTCAATTCCGTTCGTCATTCTGATGGGTGTAGGAGTCGTTTTTATCGGCCTGATCTGCATCATTCTCCTCTGCATGGCTATGAGCGCCATCTGCAGAGCCATGGGAGATAAG
>VSNB01000174.1 GCA_009774055.1 Clostridiales bacterium | reverse complement strand
TTCCGACTATGGGGACGGCATAGCACCCCCGCATTATCCAACGTCCAGCGCTCCCGCCGCCTCCGCCATCCGGCGCAGGAGGCGGTTTTTCTCGTTCATGGGTCCGAATCGCTCCACTGGGCACAATACCCGGCGGCACCGGGCCATAATCTCCGCCGCCTGCCGGAAGGAAGCTTCACCCACCGGCTGGAAGGGTTCCTCCGAGACGACCTCTGCGGCCAGGGCCTGGGCCGCAGGGTAGTCCAGGTCGTTCTCCTGGAGGACCCCGGCAGCGAAGGGGACCCCCTGCCGCTGGAGCTTCCGGTACGCCGGAATGCCGGCCCCGCCGCCGCCGATGACGAATACCTCCGGCGCGCCGCTGACCGCCTCCAGCTCCAGGGAGCCGAACAGGGCGTTATAGCTGCCCCGGGCCGCGCCGTAGAGGGACATGATATAATCCGGCGTGAAGATCTCTTCCGGCGGGCCCTGCCGCTCCACGGCGTCCCCACGGACGCAGACCACGTAGTCGCTGACCTTCTGGGCCAGGTCCAGCTCGTGAAGGCTCATGAGCACCGCCAGATGCCGGGTGCGGACCATATCCTTCAAAATTGCCAGCAGCTCCAGCTTGTGCCGGATGTCCAGGAAGGAGGTGGGCTCGTCCAGCACCAGCACCTCCGGTTCCTGGCACAGGGCCCGGGCCAGCAGAACCCGCTGGCGCTGTCCGTCACTGATCCGGGAAAAATCCTGGTCCGCCAGGTCGGAGGCGTGGACCAGCGCCAGGCACTGGGCTACCTTCTCCCGGTCCTCCCGCGTCAGGATGCCCAGACGGCCCGTATAGGGGTAACGGCCTGTGGCCGCCACGTCAAAGCAGGTCATGAGCTCCGGATGGATGTGGGCGGTCATGAGCACGCTCACCGAGCGGGAGAGCTCCCCCTCGGTGAGCCCCGCCATATCCCGGCCGTCCAGGCGCACCGTGCCCCGGACCAGGGCCAGCTGGCGGATGATGCTCTTCAGAATTGTGGACTTTCCCGCGCCGTTGGGGCCGATGAGGGTCATGATCTCCCCGGGGTGGAGGGACAGGGCGATCTCCCGGATGAGGGCCTTCCCGTTGTAGCCCACGGAGAGATTTTCCGTTTGCAGGCGGACATCCTTCATTGGCCGTTCCCTCCTCTCGCCGCCGCGCCCCGCCGGGAGGCCATGAGGTACAGCACGATGGGCGCGCCGAACACGGCGGTAACGGAGCTGATGGACATGTCCCGGGGGGCGAAGGCGGTGCGGGCGATGAGGTCGCAGAAGAGGCAGAAGGCCGCGCCTCCCAGGAAGCAGGCGGGGATGATGACAATGGGCTTGGCCGTTCGGAAGAGGGCCTTGATGAGGTGGGGGGCCGCGATGCCTACGAAGGAGATAGGCCCCGCAAAGGCGGTGACGCAGGCGGAGAGGACGCTGGAGAGCAGGATCAGCTCCACCCGGAACCGCTTGATGTTCACACCCATACTCCGGGCGTAGACCTCCCCCATCTGGTAGGCGCCGATAGGCTTGGACAGCAGGAAGGCGAGCCCCATGGAGACGCCTGTCACCAGGGCCATCAGCCGGACGTTCTCCCAGCTGGTGCCGGAGAAGCTGCCCAGGGACCAGTTGTGGAGGTTGACGATGTTGGAGTCGTCGGCGAAGGTTACCACGAAGTCGGTGACGGCGGAGCAGATGTAGCCGATCATCACCCCGCTGACCACCAGCATGCTCATCTGCTTTACCCGCCGGGAGAGCAGGAGGATGAACCCCATGGAGGCCATGGATCCGATGAAGGCCCCCAGGATCAGGGCCATGGACCCGATTACCACCCCCCGGCTGAGGAGGAACACCATAGCCAGGGACACCGTCAGCTTGGCCCCCGAGGAGATGCCCAGCACGAAGGGCCCCGCGATGGGATTGGCGAAAAAGGTCTGGAGCAGAAAGCCGGACACGCTCAAGGCTCCGCCCAGGATGGCGGCGGCCAGCACCCGGGGCAGGCGGATGCCCCAGACGATGCCCTCCTTCGGTCCGGCCAGCAGAACGGAGAGGACCTCCCCCGGCGAGAAATCCACGCTGCCGGCATTGATATTCCAGACCAGCAGGACCAGCGTCAGGGCGGTCAGAAAGGCAAAGCAGAGGATATATCGAACGCTCACGTTTTTCATAACGCCCTCCCGCTACGCCAGCCGGTGGAGGTAGGTCAAAGCCTCGTCCGGCGGCGGCTCTTCCGCTAAAATGGCGTGGATGTCCAGGATGATGTCCCCTACCGCCTGGGACTCCTGGAACATGCTCTTCCCGGTACACCACACGTTCCCATTCTGGACGGCCTTGAAATCCGCCAGGGGGGCGCTCTTGTCCACCAGCTGGCTGATTGTCTCCAGGTCGGCGTCGATGGCGCTGTTGTAGATGAGCACATCCGCGTCCCGGGCCTCCTGGTAGAAGGTTTCCATCTGGATGTTCATGGTGGACAGGGCATTTTCCTCGTCCGTCAGATCCTGGAGGGCGTACACTCCGCCGGCCAGGTCGATGGCCTTGGCGATGTAGTCCCCGGATTTCCGGACGCTGACCGCGCCGTTGGAGGTGATGTAGAAAAAGGCGATGGTCCTGCCGGTGTTCTCCTGCTCCAGGACGGGGGCCAGCTTCTCCAGCTGCCGGTCGAAGTAGGCTTCCGCCTCCGCTTCCTTCCCCAGCAGAACGCCGTAGAGCTTGATCCACTCCATCCGCCCCAGGGGATGGCTCTCATAGCTGGACCGCTCCACCAGCACCGGCACGCCGAACCGCTCCAGCTGCTCCTTTACCTCCGGGGTGTGGTAGATCATGGTGGAGGTCAGGGCCAGGCCGCAGCCCTGGGAGAGGATGAGTTCATAGTCTGGGGCGCTGTATTTCCCGGCGTAGGCGATTTTCCCGTCCTCCATGGCCTGCCGGGCTTCCTCAATGTACCAGCCCTCCGCCTGGGTGCCGGAGAGGGTAATGGCCTCTATGGCGTCCAGCTGGCGGAAGCAGTCCATGGCGGCCGTGGCCTGCAGGTAGATGTTTTGAAGAGGCCGGCGGAGGACGGTTATCTCCGCCGGCGTGTCCGCAGGGGGCTCCATCCCCTCCGGGACCAGCAGGTAGGCTTCCTGGCCGATCACGATCCTGGCGAAGCCGTTCTCCGCATACTCTGCGGAAAAACTCTGGGCGTAGTCGAGCTCCAGCTGGCGGTCCCAGGTCAGCTGGTCCCAGGAGAGGGGCTGAGCGTCCGCCTGGGGCGGTGGAGCTTCCGGCGCGGAGGCCGGCTCCGCGCCCTCCCGCCCGCAGGCGCAGAGGGCCAGCGCCAGCAGCAAAGCAAGAATTTTCCAACGTTTCATAAAGATTTCCTCACTGCCTGGTCAGGGAAGCGGAGTCGAAGGTCAGGGTATACTCCACCTCGTGGGGCTCGCTCATGGCGATGGTGTCGGCGGCGACGTCCAGCGCCTGGTCGAAGGCGGCTACAGGGATCTCGAAAACGGAGTTGCCGCCCGGTTCGCTGATCAGCTCGTATCTCTCCCCATTCACTTTCATGTAGTCAAAGTTGGGGCTGCTCCATTCGATAATGGCCCAGAACTGCCCGTCCTCGCATCGCAGCTGGGCGGGAGACGTTACCGAGGCCCGTCCGGTGCCGCCCTCCAGAGTTACGTTAGCGGTGTAGGCTCCGTTCTCCCAGACATCTGGCTCGGGCTCTGGGTCGGGAGCTGGCTCCGCCGGTTCAGATTCCGGCTCGGGTTCGGGGTCCGAGTCAGGTTCCGTTACGGGGTCCGGCTCCGGTTCCGCGGGCGCAGGCTCCGGGTCTGCGCCGGCAGGGTTGGTGAAGGCTCCGTCAGGCTGGGCTTCCCCGGACGCGCCGTCCTCGGGCTGGGTTGCCTCAGGGGCCGCTGCCTCCGGCTCCTTCTCCGCAGGGGCCTTCGGCAGGGTAGGCTGGGCTTCGTCCTGGCTGGGCTGGGCCGCGCCGGGGGCCGCAACAGGCTCATCCTGCCTGCCGCAGCTGACCAGGAGAGTCAGGAGCAGAATCAATCCCAGCAGCAAACCGGAGATACTCGTTCCGTTTCTTTTCATAGATGGTTCCTCCTCAAAGGGGCGTATGCGCCAAAGGAGCGCCGCAGGGCATTTCCCCCTGCGGCGCGGCGATGCGCGGAAAATTTATTGCGCCTGGGCGGTATCGGAAAGGAAGGTCAGGGTGCGGTCATACCAGGTATCCTTCTTCACGCTGTGGGCGGCGAAATCCAGGGCCTTGTCCAGGGCCTCCACGGGCAGGGTGAAGGTAGTCTTGCCATCGGCCTCCACGCCGTCCGCGACGCCGTCAGACGCAAGCCCCGCAGCGGCGGCGGTTCCGGCGAACATTTTGTCGAAGCTGGAGCTGCCCAAGGTCAAGGCGGCGGTCATTTTTCCGTCCTTCACCGTCAGCAGGCAGCTGTCGATCTTGAACATGGACTGCTGGCACTCCGCCTCGATGGCATATACGCCGTCGGCCAGGACCCCGCCCGCCGGTCCGGCGGACTCTTTTTCCTCGTTGTCGGGGTTCTCGGGGTTGGGCTGGCTGACGATGCCGGTGTCCGCCAGGTTCACAGCGGCCTTGGCATGGTCCACCAACAGGTCGCGGACAGCCTTGATCTCACCCAGGCCGTTGATCTGGCACTCCACTTCCAGGCCGGCGGCGGTGAAAACAGAGTACCAGGATTCTGGATCGTTCATGTCGGCCATATCATTATTGGCGTGGTCGCCGGCGACGATCATCATAGGACGGAGGATTGCTTTCTCATAACCGGCCTCTTTCACCATTTTCACCACGTCTTCGGCCATGGGCTCGGCCTCAACGGTGCCAATAAAGTAGTTGTCATACCCCGCAGCCCTGAGCTCTTTCTGCATTCTGGCATAGACGTTATGGGAATCGGCAGAGGTGCCATGACCCATAAAGCAGACGGCGGTTTTATCATCTTTGACAGCGTCCTTGGTCGCGTTCACCATAGCCAGAGCTACCTCGGTGAAATCCTTATCGCTGGTCAGCAGGGGCGCGCCGATTTTGATGGACTCGAACTGATCCGCATACTTTTTCTCCAGCAGGCTGCGGAGGTCGCCGTACTCATAGCCGTTCATCAGGTGGGTGGGCTGGACCAGCAGGTTCTTTACGCCGTTTTTCACAGCCTGGTCCAAAGCTTCCTTCACATCGTTGATTCGCTCGCCGTCCCGGCGATAGATGTGCTCAATGATGATGTTGGCGGTAAAACCCCGGCGGACATCGTAGCCGGGAAACGCCTTTTCCATGTCATCCTCAATGGCTTTGATGGTGGCTGCCCGGTTGTCGTTGAAACTGGTGCCAAAGCTGACTACAAGCAGCTCGCTCTCCTTGGTGCAGTCTTGATTGCGGGGATTGTCTTTGGATGCGTCCCCGGTGGCGTTATCGTCCAGATAGCGGCAGAGGATGGCGGCGGTCTGGGCGCGGGTAGCGGAGCCCGCGGGGTCCAGCTTACCGCCGTCGGCGCCGGTGATAAATTCGCTGGACACCGCCCAGTTCATGGGCTCCTTGGCCCAGGAGGCCACGTTCTCAGCGTCAGGATAGCCGGCCAGGACGTCCTTGCGGTTGGTCAAAGCTTCCTTTTTCACCTGCTTGGCGGCAAAAATGTTGAGGATCTTGGCGATTTCCTGCCGTTTCACATCGCCGGCGGGATCAAAGGTATCCGCGCTCTTGCCGGAGACGATGCCCTGGGCGTTGGCCCAGACCACGGCATCTCTGCAGGCTGCGTCGTCCGCCACATCGGCGAAGGGATTCTCCCCGCTGACGGCGGGCTTGCCGGCCAGACGGTACAGGGCCAGGACCAGGTCGGCGCGGCTCGTGTTCTCGTTGGGGGCAAAGGCGTCGGCGGTTTTGCCGTCCATCAGGCCCAGCTCCGTTACCCGGGCGACGTACGCTTCGGACCAGGAGCCTTCTACATCGGCGTAGGTCCCGGCGTCCGCCTCCGCGGCCAGGGCGGCGGCGTTCATGCCGAGAGCCGTGACGGCCGCCAGCAGCAGCGATGCCAGCTTCTTCCAATTTTTCATGTGATTGATTCCTCCTGTTTTTGTTTGATTTGGTTGGGAACCCTCTCTCGTGCCCGCAACGGCCAGAGGTCCGTCTGGATTCTGTATGGGGGCCAAACGTACCTCCGGCGTATAGAGTGGATGAGAAAGTGGAATATTGTTTCCCGGTGCGGCCCCATCCGCGCCGGAGGAAACACAGGGAAAACCGGGGCGCATACAGCCAACCGCATCAACAATAAAAAAAGCGTCCCGGGCCGATGACACGGAACGCCTTCGGCCCCGCTGGAAATAGCGGGGCCGAAGCAGAAAGCGCACTTCCGGTTTCGGCAGAATGCGGCCAGCCGTCACGTATCTGACTTATCCCCTCACCGGGGCATCACAGTGACCGACTCGCAGGGCGTCTCACCCTATTCCGTGTACCGAAAAAACGGCTGCGGCTGGCGTTTATTTATTTCTGAGATAAAAATAACATGGCTTCCAGCGTTTGTCAAGCGGTTTTCGCCGGACTTCGCGCTGGGAATCAGCGCGCCCGCTCTCAGTTGTTCACGCCCCGGGCCTTCACCCGCAGGCGGTTGAGGGCCCGGGCCAGGGTGGCCTGGGCCACCTGGTACTCCTGGCGGCTCTTTTTCTGCAGGATGGCCTCCCGGGCCTGGTC
>VSNB01000173.1 GCA_009774055.1 Clostridiales bacterium | reverse complement strand
CCCGTCCCCCGTCCATCGTCCCGCCGCAGCGAAATCAACGTAACAACCTGCGCCGCAAATCGTCCAGTGCGGCCCGCTCCGTATTCTGCGCCCGCTTCTCCGTCAGATGGAAGTGCGCCGCAGTCTCTGGGATAGGATGCTCGCCCCCATCGGTGAAGCCGTAGCGGTAGAGCAGATAGGTCCGCTCCCTGGCGGAGATTTGCCCCAGACCATTGTGCAGCTCGGCGTAGGTTTCCGCTTGAAGGACAATCTGCTCCGGCGACTTCCCGTAAATCTGCGGGAGGGAAAACTTTTCCATCTCACTCAGGCAGACTTCATCATCGGCCAGAACAATGCTGGCCGCCTCCCGCATAAATTTCCTGATCCACCAGACGGCATAGGTCAGAAATTTTGTGCCGCGCTCCGGGTCAAAGCGGTCGATTGCCTCCATCAGACCGAAGCAGCCCTCTTGAATGAGGTCGTCTACATCAAGGCAACCGCTCCCACTCTGTCCATAAATTTTGTTTGCCTGTTGCCGGATAAAAGAAAGGTTAGTTTCAAGTAGCCGGTTCCGGGCCTCGGTGTCGCCGCCCTTGGCCAGTGCGCAAAGCTCCTCATTGCTCATGCGCTGCCCTGGGAAGATTTTCAAACAGGGAGACAACGCCGGACCGGAACACTGTCAGCTTGTCCGGGTCGAGAACACTGGTGTCCACCGTATGTAAGATGGCATCCGTCATCTGCTCCGGCGTGATTTCGGTCAGGGGCCTGTCCCCGCCCTTTGTCAGCTCCGCCATCATCTGGGTCACGATCTCCCTGGTCGCGGCCTGTTTCTCTGCCAGCTCAGAAGCCATAGCCCTTTTCATTTCTTTGAGCATCACCATAAAGGTGTTTTGGATTTTGGACAGCTCCACCTGGTGCGGCGGCGTCTTGGAAAGTGCTGCTGCTTGTGCCGCCTCTCTCTGTCCCGCGCCCAGCAGCAGCTCACCCATAGAGGCAAAAATCTGGTTCTGGACGGCAACGCCAGTTGCCAGAGTATCATCAAAATACTGCGCGATCATAGTGGTCAGAACGGCAAACCGGGGATGCTCCAGCATCCGGCTGACAACTTCGTTGTTGACCTTCCCGGTGTAGAGGTTCCGCGCCGCCAGCGCCGTCAGGCCCAGTTCCCCAATGTCATAATTCATCCGATCTGGGATGTTCGTCAGCCCCAGCAGGAAGTCGGTGGACACATCAAACTCCCGCGCCAGAGCAGTCAGCATTTCGTCGCTGAATTTCTGTATCTGCCCGCTCTCCAACCGGCTGAGGGTGGAGGTGCTGACGCCTACCCGCTCTGCCAATTCTTCTCTTGTAAGGCCCCGCTGTTCCCGCAGTTCCGCCAGCCGCTGGCCTATCGTGCCCGGTAAAAATTCTGACATTGACATACCCCCCGACATTTTTCCCAGTTTATCACACCGTTTGCGTAAAAAAACACGAACGCTGTCGAGTAACCGCAAATATTCTCGGTTCGGAGTTTGCATTTTTGCAAATTTTCCGGGCCGTTTTTTATTTTCTGGTCAGTTCTGCAAAAAACGAGGGGCGAAGCCGGTTTTTCCGTATATTGAGATAGGCAAACGAAAACGCCAATCTTTTTACGGAGGGATGCAATTGAACAACTGTGACACAACAAATCACGCCGCCCGCCTGCCGCCGGGACCGGAGGACTGGCCCGTCTGGTTCGACGGCAAGAAAATCAACGAAGTTCTGTTCTGCGAGGAATTTCTGCGGGAACACCCCATGCTCTGTGTCCATGACTCCTTTTTCACCACTGAGGGCCGGGTGACGGACGAAACAATGTTGAAGAAGGAAGTCCTGGACCGCATCAAGCCCTATGTCACCTCCGGCGTGGCGAAGCGGGCCGCAAATCTGCTAGATGCTTTGCGGGTAGAGTGCTGGTCGCCGCCGCTGCCGGTCTATCAGGACAGGGTTCATGTTGCCAATGGGACATTGTTTCTTAACGGCACATTCTCAGAGGCAAAGGACTTCTGCATCAACCGCCTGCCGGTCCGCTATGTACCGGATGCCCCGCCGCCGATGAAGTGGCTGGCGTTCCTGGATGACCTGCTGGAGCCGGAGGACATTCTGACCCTCCAGGAGTTCATGGGTTACTGCCTTATTCCTTCTACCAAAGGGCAGAAAATGCTCATCATCACCGGCAGGGGCGGCGAGGGCAAATCCCGGCTGGGGCTGGTACTCCGCGCCCTGCTGGGGCAGAACATGAACACCGGCAGCATCGCCAAGGTGGAGACAAGCCCCTTTGCCCGCGCCGATCTGGAGCATCAGCTCCTTTTGGTGGACGATGACATGAAGCTGGAGGCCCTGCCCCAGACTAATCACATTAAGGCCATTGTTACCGCCGAGCTGCCCATGGACTTGGAGAAGAAGGGCAAGCAGAGCTATCAAGGACAGCTATATGTCCGCTTCATCGGCCTGGGAAACGGAACGCTCCACTCCCTCTATGACCGAAGCGTAGGTTTCTTCCGGCGGCAGATCATCCTGACGGCCAAAGAACGACCGGCGGGCCGGGTGGACGACCCGTTCATCGGGGAGAAAATGTGCGCCGAGGCGGAGGGCATCTTCCTGTGGGCGCTGGAGGGCCTGAGGCGGCTGATCGCGCACAATTACCGTTTTACCATCAGCCAACAGGCCCAGGAAAATATGAACGCGGCGGTGGCCGACGGCAACAACATTGTGGAGTTCATGCGCTCCACCGGGTACATCTCCTATGAACCGGACGCCGCCGCCAGCTCCAAGGACCTGTACGCCGCCTATAAACTCTGGTGCGAGGACAACGCCTACAATGCCCTGTCCATGAAAAGTTTCTGCAACTATCTCAATCAGAGCGCCGGGAGCTACAAGATCAGCCATACCAACAACATCTACATCGGCGGTGGCAGGCGGTCAAGGGGGTTCACCGGCCTGCGGGTGCTGGCGCGGCAGTACTGAAAATACACAGTGACCCCAAATCACCCGTACAATGCGTACAAGCGTACACGGGCGTACTCATGTACGCACTGTACGCTTCTTTTGAGGTCAGTCACAATTTAATTTTCCGCATTTAGAGAAGCAGGGCAGTATAGTAGGTCACCTTTGCCGCTAAAACTTCTACATTTTCCAAAACCGCAAACTTTTTACTGAATTTCCGAACAGGTTTCACGGAACCGTGCTGCTCTGAATGGTGAACAGAGTTGACGGTTATGACGGTATTTTCACCGTTTCAACAAAAGTCACTCGGAAGCACGAAATCGAAGGGTGCTTTTATTGCGTGACAGCCATGTAGAATTAGGAGGTTTTTATTGAACATCAGAAACGAGATCAAGGCGCAGATCATCCGCGCCGGATACACCATGCAGGAGGTGGTGGATATGCTCGCCACCGAACACGGCTGGAGCGACAGCGTGTCCAATCTCTCCGCCAAGTTGCAGCGGGGTTCGCTGCGGTACATCGAGGCCATCCAGCTGGCCAACGTGCTGGGGTTCGATCTGGTCTGGCAGAGGAGGGGGAAGTGATGCTGAAACCGCAGTACGCCATTCTCCGCTTTGCCAAGTATAAAGGACCGGAAATCGGCCATATTGAGGCTCATAACGAGCGAACCAAGGAGAAGTACGCCAGCAATCCAGACGTGGACACCAGCCGGAGCCACCTCAATTTCCATTTTGTCCAGCCGGAGCGGAAATACCGGGCGGAGGCAGAGCGGCAGATCGCCCAGGCCAAGTGCCGCACCCGTAAGGACAGCGTTCGGATGGTGGAGGCGCTGGTAACGGCCAGCCCGGAGTTCTTCAAGGGCAAGAAAGCGGCTGAAATCAGGGCGTTCTTTGAAGAAGCAGTTCACTTCATCGAAAAACATCAGTCGAAAGACACGATCATATCCGCCGTGGTGCATATGGACGAGAAAACGCCCCATATGCACCTTTCTTTTGTCCCGCTGACAGCGGACGGGCGACTGAGTGCCAAGGACATTGTGGGCAACAAGAAAAAGCTGATTTGGTGGCAGGACGAGTTCTGGAAACACATGGTCAAGAAGTGGCCGGACCTGGAGCGGGGCGAGAGCGCCAGCGAGACGGGACGAACCCACATCCCGCCCCGGCTGTTCAAGGAGGCTGCTCACCTCAACCGGCAGCGGGATATGCTGTTGCAGCTGCTGGGCGAGGTCAATCCCCTCAATGCAAAAAAGAAAAGTGCCGAGATTGAGACGCTTCTGGAAGAGTATCTCCCCGGCGTGGAACGGATGCAGACCAAGCTGCGGAAGTACGATGCCGCCTACAAAGACCTCAAGGCCGAGAACGCCGCCTTGAAAAAGAAGGAGAACGACAGCCGGGAGAGCGTCAAGCGGCGGTTGGAGGTGGCCCAGCAGCTTCAGGAACTGGAGGACTTGAAACGGGCGGTGGAGAACGTGCCGCCGGAGATTTTGGAGGCGTATCAGCAGAACGCCACACTTTTACAGGAGGAGGCCAGCAAGAAGAATGCCCTTGACCGATGAATGGAGCGGACTTGCCACCTTACTGGCAAATCTGATTGAGAAGTATGCATCGGAATTGGGCATCGACGATATGCCTGCTCCCAGCGTTGAACAGACCGGGATCGGGGCTGAAAAAAACAATCAGTCCCAGCGATCCACCCTTGCAAATACAGCAGTGATGTGATATGATAATATCGTGATTTGTAAGGCCAAACTTCCGGCTGGGGAGAAAGATCTCTCCTCAGCCGGAAAGCGGACAGAAATGAGGGGTTTATGATGCGGCAGACAAAAGAGAAAGTTTACATTTACACCAGGGTGTCCACAGCGATGCAAATCGACGGCTACTCTTTGGATGCGCAGAAGACCCGAATGAAAGCCTTCGCCGACTTCAACCACTACGAAATCGTGGGTGAATATGAGGACGCGGGCAAATCCGGCAAGTCCATTGAGGGCCGCATTCAGTTCAGCCAGATGATGGAGGACATTAAATCCGGGAAAGACGGCGTTTCCTTTGTCCTGGTGTTCAAACTCTCCCGCTTCGGCAGGAACGCCGCCGATGTTCTCTCTACGCTGCAAGTCATGCAGGACTTTGGAGTGAACCTGATTTGCGTGGAGGATGGCATCGACTCCTCCAAGGACGCCGGAAAGCTGATGATTTCTGTCCTCTCCGCTGTGGCCGAAATCGAGCGTGAAAATATCCGTGTCCAAACCATGGAGGGCCGTATTCAGAAAGCCAGAGAGGGTCGATGGAACGGCGGTTTTGCTCCTTACGGCTACTGCTTGGTGGATGGCAAACTGGAAATCAATGAAGAAGAAGCGGAGGCAATTCGGGTCATTTTCCAGCAGTACACCACTACCGATGTCGGCGCGAACGGAGTAGCAAAATATCTGGAAAACCACGGTATCCGCAAAATTCAGAGACAAAACGGGAAAAATCCCCTGTTTGATGCCAGCCTTGTCCACATGATTCTGAAAAATCCGGTCTACTGCGGCAAAATTGCCTATGGACGGCGGAGGACCGAGAAGGTCCACGGCACCAGGAACGACTACCGCCTTGTGGAGCAGGACAACTACTTGCTGGTAGATGGCCTGCATAAGGGGCTGGTGTCCGAAGATGTCTGGCAGGCGGCTCAGGTGAAGCTGCTGGCCCAAGCCAGGAAGTATGAGCGTGCGAACAGGGGCCAGAATGAGCGGACACACCTTCTCACCGGCATTGTAAAATGTCCCATCTGTGGGGCGGGAATGTACGCCAACAAGAGCATCAAATACAGAAAAGATGGCACAAAATATAAGGATTTCTTCTACTACGCCTGCAAACACCGTACCATGACCCGTGGGCACAAATGCGATTACAGAAAACAGATCAATGAGGAATTGCTGGATGGTGCGGTAGCCGAGGTAATCGTCAAGCTGGTGAGCAATCCAAAGTTTGCTGCCATGATGCAGGAAAAAATCAACATGAAGGTGGACACCGCCGCCATCGACCAGGAAATTGCCAACTATGAAAAACAGCTACGTCAGAGCTATTCCATCAAGTCCAAGCTGATGGAGGAGATCGACTCCCTTGACCCGGATGACCGGCACTACATCAAACGGAAAGCCGACCTTGACGACCGGCTTTACAAGATGTACGATAGGATAGAAGAGATCGAGTCACAGCTTATTACAGCAAGGGCTAAGAAGCAGGCCATTGAAGCGGAAAAGCTGACCGGGGATAACATCTACAAGGTCCTGATCTATTTTGAAAAGCTGTACGCCCTGATGGACGAGGTGGAGCGGCGGCAGCTGATCGAGGCACTGATCTCGGAAATTCAGATATATCCAGAGCGTCAGTCCAACGGACAGTGGCTCAAATCCATCAAATTCCGGCTCCCTATCATTGAGCATGACATGGATTTGAGTTTGGACAACAATGACCATATGGAGACTATTGTGTTGCTACAAAGAGAAAACTCGTAGAAATCCTGCGTTTCCAGCACTTTGCCCGCCATGTGATGTTCGATGCCGAGGACGATGGACGCCGCAGATTTTGAAAAAGTCTGCGGCGTTTTTTCATGTCCAGACACCGAAAGGAGCGGAGGACCATATCAGTGTTCCGTGCAGAGAGGAGCAAAGGGCACACGGTGATGCACAGTTCCCAAACAACTGCGGGACAAGTCTCTGTCCCTAAAAGCCACAGGTGCATACACCGGACCAGCAGCTCCATCTGCACGGAATTTTAGCCCCACCCTGCCGGAAGGGAGCCCCACTCCAC
>VSNB01000172.1 GCA_009774055.1 Clostridiales bacterium | reverse complement strand
CTTCCCTGCTTTTCTTTGCTTAATTCTTATTTCTCACTTTTTTAGCTGCTGAAAAGTTTTTCAGCAGGCCCTAATTACCGTGTGGTTGTCCTGGAAGAAAATTTTTGGAAAAGAGGCAAAGCAATGAAAAAATGTGTAATTACCATAGGCCGTCAGTGCGGCAGCGGAGGCCATACCATCGGGAAAACCGTGGCGGAACGGCTGGGCATTCCCTTCTACGACAAGAAGCTGGTGCAGATCGTGGCGGAGCGCAGCGGGCTGTCCGCCGAGACGGTGCGGCGGGAGGGGGAATACTCCTCCGCCAGCAGCCTGTTCACCAGCGTTTCATCGCGGGGCTACTCGGCCTATAACGCCAATCAAAGGGGGAATATGGCCCTGCCGGATCAGATCAACGCCTATCAGACCGAGCTGATCAAGGAGCTGGCGGATAAAGGTTCCTGCGTCATCGTGGGACGGTGCGCCGACTACATCCTGCAAGGACGGGAGGACTGCTTCCACGTCTTTATCACCGGTGCGCTGCCTGACCGGGCCAACCGTGTCATCGCGGAGCATGGGGTAGCACCTTCCGCTGCCGAGGGCCATGTGAAAGAGCGGGATAAGAAACGTTCCAGTTATTATAAGCATATTACAGACCAAATATGGGGCTTGGCAGCAAACTACGACCTCTGCCTGAACAGTAGTAAGCTAAGGGGCGACCGTTGTGTGGAGCTCATTTGCGATTACTGCACACAATAATAAATGAAATTGAGAGCCCTGAAAAGTTTTTGTAAAAGAGAATAAAAATCTACCATGAGGGCATTACGCATAAAGGACAAGACAAAAATCACTATTTTAACGGACAGTTACCGAGAATAGAACCCCTTGTGACAAAATCTAACAGCATGAAAAAAACACGATTTGACAATCGTGTTTTTTTCATGCCCAAAAGGAGGCAACAGCCATGCCGGATATGAAATTACCAAGCTATTTTTACGGCGATGAGGCGATGCAGTTTACCTGCTTCCGCATCCCCTGCCAGCTTATCACCCACCCCCGGATAAGGTACAATAAGTTGTGCAAATAAAAAAGACAAGGTTTGCAGCTCTCTGGTAGAATGAAGTAGCAACACACCATTCTGAGAGGAGACAGCAAACCATGTCAGAAAAGATTGTACAGCTAAATGAAGAAGTAATCAAGGGTCAACTTAAAGAGCTGGTACGCGGGAGTGTGGAAGAAACGCTGAATGAGCTGCTGGAACAGGAGGCGGAGAAACTGACTCAGGCAGCCCGGTATGAGCGAAATGAGGCTCGCCAGGGGTACCGCAGCGGTCACTACAGCCGAAACCTTACCACTACCTCCGGCGATGTTACGCTCCACGTGCCCCGCCTAAAGGGAGTGTCTTTTGAAACGGCCATTATAGAGCGGTATCGCCGGCGTGAAAGCAGTGTGGAGGAAGCTCTCATCGAAATGTACCTGGCTGGTGTCTCGGTGCGCAGAGTAGAGGATATCACCGAGGCGCTGTGGGGAAGCAAAGTGTCCCCAGCGACCATCAGCGAGCTGAACAAAAAAGCGTATGTCCACATTGAGGATTGGCGCAGCCGGCCTTTACAAGGCGGACGCTATCCGTATGTCTATGTGGACGGGATTTATCTGCGACGGAACTGTGGCGGAGAGTATGAGAATGTAGCCGTTCTGGTGGCGATTGCGGTAAATGAGGATGGATACCGTGAAGTTCTTGGTGCCGCTGAGGGTATGAAAGAGGACAAGGCCAGTCGTGTCAGCTTCTTCCAGTGGCTGCGGGGCCGTGGCCTGGACGGTGTAAAGCTGGTGGTTGGGGACAAGTGTCTTGGTATGCTGGAGGCTGTGGGAGAAGTGTTCCCGGAGGCCAAATACCAGCGGTGTACCGTCCATTTCTATCGCAATGTCTTTTCTGTGACACCGCGCTCTAAGGTGAAGCTGGTGGCCAAGATGCTCAAGGCGATCCACGCCCAGGAGAGCAAAAAAGCACCCCGTGAGAAAGCTAAGGCCGTGGTAGCCCAGCTGCGGGAAATGAAGCTGAAGGAGGCGGCCAAGAAAGTGGAGGACGGCATTGAAGAGACACTGACCTACTGCGACTTTCCCAGCGAACACTGGACTCGTATCCGCACCAACAATGTCATGGAACGGCTCAACCGGGAGATCCGCCGCCGCACCAGAGTAGTGGGCTGCTTCCCGGATGGCAATTCTGCCCTTATGCTGGTCTGTGCCAGGCTCCGCCATGTAGCTGGCACACAGTGGGGCAACAAGAAGTACATGAATATGAAGCACTTAGTGGCTACCCTGGAGGATACCTCGATTGCTGGCTGATTTTATTCTGCCAGAGCCTGCTAACTATTTTGCGCATTATTCTTGACGCTACCGGAAACTTCGCTACTCCTTGGAAATATCCATTCCGAAATACTTCTCCGACAGCGCCGACAGGGTTCCGTCCTCCCGCATTTCCTTCAGCGCGCCGTTGACCGCCTCCACCAGGGCCGTCTCCCCTTTGGGCACGGGGATCGCCACCTGGCTGGCCTCCGGGGCCAGGACGGCGATCTTGATATCCGCGTCCGGGTGGGCCTTCATGTAGTCGTAATAGGTGACCTCCGCGTTGAGGGTGGCGTCGATGCGCCCGGAGAACAGCAGCTCAAAGGTCTGGTTCAGATCGTCCACGCTGGTAACCTCCGCGCCGTATTCCTGGGCTACCTTGGCGTAGGTGCTGGTAATGGTGTTGGCGGTGCGCTTGCCCTCCAGGTCCTCCATGGAGGCGATGGACGTATCGTCCCCCTTGACAATGACGGCAGTACGGTCATAAGCGTAGGCATCCGTGAAATCATACTTGGCCGCCCGGTCCTCGTCCACGTTTACGCCGTTGACCATAATGTCGTACCGCCCGGCCTCCAGGCCGGCCAGCAGGCCGTTGAACTCGCCCTCCTCGAAGCGGACGGATACGCCCAGCTTCTCCGCGATTCCCCGGGCGACCTCCACGTCGTAGCCCACCAGGTCGCCGGCCTCGTCATGGTAGGTCCAGGGGGCCCAGGTCCCCTCCATGGCCACCACGATCTCCCCCTTGGCCCGGATGCGGGCCAGGGCATCCTCCTCCCCGCCGGCGGGGCTCTTCTGCGCGCAGCCGGCCAGGATCAGCAGTCCCGCCAGCAGCAAGGCTGTAAAATGCTTCCGATTCATGTGATAATTGCTCCTTTTTCCTATCATATAGTCGATATGGTTGTATTATTCCGCCAGCTCGGCGGCGCGGATGGTCCGCAGGAACGCCCTGGTCCGCTCCTCCCGGGGATTCCGGAAGAACTCGCCGGAGGGGGCCTCCTCCACCACCGCGCCGTCCTCCATGAAAATCACCTTGTTGGATACCGTCCGGGCGAAGCCCATTTCGTGGGTGACCACCAGCATGGTCATGCCCTCCTCCGCCAGCTGCCGCATGACGGACAGCACCTCCCCCGTCAGCTCCGGGTCCAGGGCGGAGGTGGGCTCGTCGAAGAAGATGATCTTCGGATTGGCGGCAATGGCCCGGGCGATGGCCGCCCGCTGCTGCTGCCCGCCGGAGAGCTGGTGGGGGTAGTGGTCCTCCCTCCCCGCCATGCCCACCTTCTCCAGGGCCCTCCGGGAAATCTCCAGTGCCTGGTCCTTGGGCATCCCCCGGGCCGTAATCAGCCCCTCGGCCACGTTCTGCAGGGCGGTCTTGTTCCGGAAGAGGTTGTAGTCCTGGAACACGAAGGCGGTTTTCTTTCGCAGGCGGGCGATGTCCTTCTTTGGCGTCCGGTCCAGCCGGAAGTCCTCGCCGTCAAAGGTCATGGTCCCCCCGCCGGCCGTCTCCAGGAAGTTGATGCAGCGCAGCAGCGTGGTCTTGCCCGAACCGCTGGGACCCAGGATCGCCGCCACGTCCCCCTGCTCCACCCGCAGGTCCACGCCCTTGAGAACCTCCAGAGAGCCAAAGGCTTTCCGTACGTTTCTGATCTCCAGCATCATGGGCTACTCCTCCCTGCTCGTGTAGACGTTCAGGCGCTTCTCCCCCATGCTCTGCAGCTTGGTCAGCGCCGTGGAGAACATCAGGTAGATGAGGCCCACCTCGATGTAGAGGGCCAGGGGCTCGTATACCCTGGCGTTGATCTGCTCCGTGGCCTTGAACATTTCCACCACCGTGATGTTGGCGGCCAGGGAGGTGTCCTTGACCATGGCGATCAGGGAGTTGGACAGGGACGGGAAGGCCGTGCGCATGGCCTGGGGCAGGATGATCCGCCGCATGGTCTGCAGATAGCTCATGCCCGCGCAGTACCCCGCCTCCAGCTGTCCGGGGGGCACGGACTCCAAAGCGGCGCGGATAATTTCCGCGCAGTAGGCCCCCTCGTTGAGGGAGAACACGATCACCGCCGCCGGGAAGGGCTCGATGACGATCCCCACCCGCGGCATCCCGTAGAACACCACGAACAGCTGCACCAGCAGCGGCGTCCCCCGGAATACCCAGATGTACAGCCGGCACAGCTGCCGCAGGACCTTTATCCTGGCAAACTGAACCAGGGCCGCCGCCACGGCGATGACCATAGCCAGGGAGAAGGCGATCACCGTCAGGGGAATGGTAGCCGTCAGCCCCGGCAGCAGAATCTTCCAGAAGGAATCCGCCAGAATGGAAACCAGGCGCTCGTTCAGCATCCTCCGTCCCCCTCTCCCCGCCGGGACTTCTCCCGGCACAGCTTCTCCAGTTCATAGCGGAGCCGGTCCAGTCCGTCCAGCTTCCTCTGCTCCTCATGAACCCGCTCCAGCTGCCTGCACCGCTGACAGCGCAGCATGCACAGCAGCTCCTCCGCCGGGGCCAGCTCCAGGGCGGCCAGAAACCGCTGGATAAATTCCTCCGGACAGTCCGCCTCCCGCAAGAGCTCCCCGGCCCTTCGCCGGTCCATCAAAGGCTCCGTCATTCGACACCTCTCCTTTCCGGAGGCCATTATAAAACGATTGGGCAGAAATATCAAATGCTTATATTCAATAGCTCGGTATACTTGACAGGTATGGCAGATGATGGTATAGTAGATGGTCGAAAGGGGGCGGTTCATGTGGAACTGCGGGTTCTGCGTTATTTCCTCGCCGTGGCGCAGGAGGAGAGCATCTCCGGCGCCGCCGAATTTCTGCACCTGACCCAGCCCACCCTATCCCGGCAGCTGATGGACCTGGAGGCGGAGCTGGGCAAGAAGCTGTTCATCCGTGGCAACCGGAAGGTGAGCCTGACGGAGGACGGCGTCCTGCTGCGCAAGCGGGCCAGCGAGATCGTGGAGCTGGTGGAGAAGACGGAGTCGGAATTCTGGGGCACCGAGGAGGCCGTGGCCGGGGACATCTGCATCGGCGGCGGCGAGAGCGACGCCATGCGCCTCATCGCCCGGACGGCCCGGGAGCTCCAGTGCGCCTATCCCAGCATCCGCTACCACCTCTTCAGCGGCAACGCCAACGAGGTGTGCGAGCGGCTGGACCGGGGGTGTCTGGACTTCGGCATCCTGCTGGAGCCCGGCGACCTGAAGCGGTACGAATACATCCAGCTGCCTGTGACGGACCGCTGGGGCGCGCTGATGCGGAAGGACAGCCCCTTGGCGGAAAAGGCGTTTCTCACGCCGGAGGACCTGCGGGACAAGCCTCTGCTCCTCTCCCGGCAGTCCATCGGGCGGGACAGCCTCTCCGCCTGGTTCGGCCAGGAGCACGCCTCCCTCCGCGTGGCGGCCACCTATAATCTGATCTACAACGCCTCCCTGATGGTGGAGGAGGGGCTGGGGTACGCCATGGCCCTGGACCGGCTGGTCAACACCACCGGCGACAGCCAGCTGTGCTTCCGTCCGCTGGAGCCTAAGCTGGAGGTGCGGCTGTACGTGGTCTGGAAGAAATTCCAGGTCTTTTCCAAGGCGGCGGCAAAATTCCTGACCGCCCTGCAGAAAAACGCCGGCGTCCGCTGAACCGGCGGCGCAAAAATCTGTACGAAGTGGCAAAAAAGGAGGAGGCGCGCCATGCCGGACAAGATCAACGGCCTCGCCCTTGGCGCGGACGATTATCTCACCAAGCCCTGCCGCGTTAAAATATCTTGAAATATGGCAAGTATTCCTGAGATTTTTTGCCTTGCAGGGCGGTACAATCCCTCGCCCATTCAGCATTCCCCGCCTATGAATACAGGTTCTAAGGTGGCCGTGGTGGCCGGGCAGATTTCTGTACCTTTACTCTGCCGTATATAATCATATAAATAACAATGATATAAAAAGTACTGTACCACCTTGGCCACAGGGCAGGAAACGATTGCGGCGCAATGGTTTCAAATGGCACAGACTACTCTTTTTTTGCTGTGCCGCGGCTAGGGCATGTTTGAAAAATGTCAAAACGCCCAAGCAGCGGATCTTTTTCCGCTGTGCGGCGTTAAAAATTCTTGAAATCCGTCAGCCACCCCTCCCCCGGCCAGACGGCGTGCAGCGGTTGTGAATACAGGCTCTTAATGCTCAAAATATCCGCCAATGCGTATCACATAGCTTGGATGCCTGGGCGCTTCCATCGCTGCCATCTGTGCTCTGATCTCTTCCATCTTTTGCGCCCCCGCCTCATGATACCACTTTTTTATGAGCCGGGCGTGACATTTGTACATTCTCCCCTTGTCAAGGAAGAAAAACTGTGATATGGTATATATTATTTCCGCGCTTAAAGCTCGGAAATAATACATTTGATGCAAGCCGTTTTGCTCGCCGCTGTAAACAGCGGCAACCGCAAAACATG
>VSNB01000171.1 GCA_009774055.1 Clostridiales bacterium | reverse complement strand
ACTCTTTATTTCTGCTCAGATTCTCATTTTTCCCCTCATTGCCATCCTCATTAGAAGATTTTAAACAGGCTCTTAGATTCCTCCCCAAATGCCACTAAGGCGCTGAAATCTGCCACTCAAGGAAAATTTCTTGTAATCCGCCTACATTTTACTTAGAATAGTGTTGAAAGGAGGACTTCTATGAAAATCACGTTAAACCAGGACCCATCATTCCCTGAACCCGAGGTCATCATCAACTGTCCCCAGGCGGACGAGGACATCCTGCGTCTGGTGGCTATGCTCCGCATCTATCAGAGGAAGCTGCTGGGCGTCCTCAACGGAGAGCAGCATCTGCTGGACGTAAAGGACATCCTCTACATTGACACGACAGACAAAAAGACCTTCCTATACACTGAAACCGCCGTATACGAATCCGCGCTGCGGCTGTACGAATTGGAGGACGGTCTGCGGGAGCTGGACTTTCTCCGGGCCGGGCGATCCGTTATCGTTAACTTCCGGAAAATCAAGTCCATTCGTCCAGAGCTGGGCGGGCGGATGCTGGTAACCATGGACAACGGAGAGCAGGTGTACGTATCCCGCCAGTATGCTGGAGAGCTCAAGGAGAAGCTGCGGGAACTGGAAAGGAGTTTTTTGAAATGAAACAATTTTTGAAGGGTGTAATGGAGTGGAAAGCATCTGTGTGCTACTTGTATACCGGGGCGATGTTTCTCTATCTGTTCTTCTCTACCGTGTTCCACAATGACGAAATATCTCTTACGATGCTGTGGACCTTATTCCTGGTGAGCGTCTTGGCCACCCTCATCCAGGGAGTATGCTTTTCCAACTGGATTTTTAAAAAACTGCGGTACACCTGGCGCAGTTTGCTGTTTATCGCCCTGTTCCTGCCCACGCTGACGCTGATGGCCTGGCAGGCGGATTGGTTCCCCATGGATCAGGCAGGCGCGTGGGCTGTGTTCATTGGCATGTTCTTCCTGACCTTCATCGTCATGACCATCGGATTCGACATCTATTTCCGCATTACCGGTAGGAAGTATGACGGAATGCTGGGCCAGTACCGGAAGCAGAAGGAAGAAAAGAGCGAATAGTGGCGGGAGGGCCGTGCACGGCCCTCCTTTTCCTCTTGCTTCTCCCCCGCCGCCGTATTATAATAGTGGCAGGAACTATACGCCAAGGAGGAGCGCATATGGAGCTGTTGTATTGGTTTGAGTCCATCCGGACCCCGGTGATGGACATGTTCATGTCCCTGGTAACACACCTCGGGGAAGAAACCTTCTTTATGGTAGGCGCGCTGTTCGTGTTCTGGTGCGTGGACAAGCGGAAGGGTTACTATCTGCTGAGCGTTGGATTTGTGGGTACCCTCATCAACCAGTGGCTGAAAATAATCTGCCGGGTACCCCGCCCCTGGATCAGGGACCCGAATTTCACCATTGTCAAGTCCGCCCAGGCCGAAGCCACCGGCTACAGCTTCCCCAGCGGTCATACCCAGACCGCTGTCGGCTTTTTTGGCGGCGTGGCAAGATTTACAGGCCGGTGGTGGCTTCGGATCATCTGCATCGTAGTTCTGCTGCTGGTTTCCGTTTCCCGGATGTATCTGGGGGTACATACTCCGGCGGATGTAGGCGTGTCCTTTGCGACAGCGGCAGTACTGGTGTTCGTCCTGTATCCGCTGATTGAGAGCACACTGTGGTTTCCCAACCGGATTTATCTCATTCTTGGTGGAATGCTTGCGTTCAGTCTGGCTTTTGTGGGGTACATGGAGTTCTTCCCCTTCCCTGCCGGGATCGATCCGGACAACTTTGCCCATGCGGTTAAAAACGCCTACAGCATGGCCGGGGCTGTAGGGGGTATGCTGGTGGTCTGCGTATTTGACAACAGGCTGCTGCAATTCCCCAACCGCGCTCCCTGGTGGGGGCAGGCCGTGAAGCTGTTGGGTGGTCTGGCGCTTGTCATTCTGGTAAAGAGCCTTCTGAAAGCACCCCTGCTGGGACTGCTTGGCGGTCATGAGGCCGCTCATGCGGTTCGCTACTTCTTGGTGGTCCTTACGGCGGGATGTCTCTGGCCCATGACGTTCCGATTTTTTGAGCGGTACTCCCGCTGAGTAACAGCCGCCCCCTTCCGCATGCATATGCGGAAGGGGGCGGCTGTTACTGAAGAACGTGGTCTTTGCCGTTATTCTTTCCATATCAAAGCAATGGCCTGCGCGGACATGCCGGAACCGTCGCCGGTAAAGCCCAGACGCTCCTCCGTTGTGGCCTTAACGCTTACAAAGTCAGGACTGATTTCCAAATCAGACGCAATATTTTCCCGCATTTGGGCAATATACGGCGCAATTTTGGGCTTTTGCGCAATCAGAGTCATATCCACATTGCCGATGGCAAATCCATGTGCCGCAAGGACGCGCCGGACCTCCCGCAGGAGGACACGGCTGTCCGCGCCCCGGTACCGTTCATCGCAGTCCGGAAACAAGCGGCCGATGTCCCCCAGCGCCGCCGCCCCCAGCAGGGCGTCCATCAGCGCATGCAGGAGTACATCCGCATCGGAGTGGCCCAGCAATCCCTTCTCCCAAGGAATGGCGACCCCTCCCAGGATCAGCGGACGGCCCTCCGTCAGCCGATGGACGTCATACCCCTGACCGATTCTGGGAACCCTCACGGCTGCACCTCCCGCTGACGCAACAACTCGGCCGCCAGGAGTAAATCCTCCGGCGTCGTAATCTTAATGTTCTCGTACGCGCCCTCTGTCAAGTAAATTTCCTTCCCAAGTTTTTCCACTGCGGAGCAGTCATCGGTGACCGCTTCTCCGAGTATTCTGGCGTTCTCCAGCGCCGCTCGGAGCAGGTCGGCATCGAAAACCTGGGGCGTCTGAACGGCCCGCAACTCCTCCCGGGGCGGGGTGCTCACCACCTTGCCGTCCCGGACGATTTTGACCGTGTCCTTCACTGGAACGGCGGGAGCGGCAGCGTTGGTGCGATGCGCCAGGGATATGGTGCGGTCGATCAGTTCCGGCGAAACCAGAGGCCGCGCCCCATCGTGGACGGCTAAAAACGCCGCCTCCTCCCTGCACTCCAGAGACGCCCGGTACACCGATTCCAGCCGGTTCTCCCCACCGCAGACAATCTTGACCGGCTTGGTGATGCCGTAAACCTTGCACAGGTTGCCGATGGGAATCAGGTCCTCCTCCCGGGCGGCCACCACGATCTCGTCCGTCAGCTCCGCCTCGTTGATTGCCCGAAGCGTCAGCGCCAGGACAGGAACGCCGTCGATGGGCATCATCAGCTTATTCTGCCCCCCCATGCGGCTGGAGGAACCGGCGGCGGCGACAATGACGCTGCAATAGGGATGCTCCTCCCTGCCCTTCCGGTGGAATAATTTTGAGAGAAAATTTTTCAATCCTTCCCGCCTCCTGTAACGGCCAGATGAACCTGCTGCTCCAATTCGCCATAATCTTCTCCGGTGGACAGGACCATCTCGGAAATCAGGATCTGCTTCGCCGTGCGGAGGATCTTCCGTTCCCCGGTGGACAGTCCCCGCTCGTTTTCCCGGTAGAGCAAGCTCTTAATTACTCTGGCGACCTCGTAGAGATCGCCGCTTTTCAGCTTCTCCATGTTCTCTCTGTACCGCTGGTTCCAGCTGCCGGTGAACCGCTCCACCTCCAGCCCGGACAGGTCCTGCAGCAGCTTCCGGATACGGTTATGCTCCCATACGCCCCGCAGGCCGGACGTCTCCCCGGCGGCGGTTGGAATTTTCAGTGTCAAACCGCCCACAGGCATACGAAAAACGTAATAATCCTGCCTTGCTCCAGCCACAGTTTCCGTTACGATCTTGTCGATGATGCCCGCCCCGTGCATGGGGTGCGCAACCTTGTCCCCTACGCAAAACATATTCCTTCCGCCTCCCTTTCATACGCATACGCAATCAAAATGTAGGTGTATTATCATCATATTATATCTTACACCCTTTTTTTGGTAATTACAAGGGGAAAATCGTAAATTTGCAGAGAATATAGCGCAAAGAAGCGGAATTCGATATATTTATTACTTCCGAACCGAAAGGTCGGAAGTAATATTTGCCATGTTTTGCGGTTGCCGCTGTTTACAGCGGCGAGCAAAACGGCTTGCATCAAATGTATTATTTCCTAGCTTTAAGCTCGGAAATAATACTATAAACAGCAAACGGATTCCCGGCCGGCGCTATGCGCCTGCAAAGACAGGTGCTTAAACCTCTATTGCCTGTCCGGTGCGGAAAAAATAGAGTATCCGGCGTTTGATCGGCAGTTCCAGAATGCGCTCAAGCGCGGCGCTGTAGGCCGCCAGCTGGGGACGGTAAGCGTCCGCCTTCTCCGGCAGCGTCACTTCCGTAACATAATCCGTTTTGAAGTCCACCACGGTGACGCCCCCGTCCTCAATGGCAAAGAGGTCCACCACCCCTTGAAGCAGGACCTCCTCCCCATCCTCCAGGCCGGGGAAATAGTCCTTTCCGGGCAGTAGCAGGCTGAAACGAAATTCCCGTTCCAGCGTTCCCATCTTCTCCGCCCGCCGCAGCTGTGCGGCCAGGGGCGAGTGCAGAAAGCCACGGATCGCCACCTGCTCTACCGCGTCCGCCTGCTGGCGGGTCAACAGACGGCGCGCCGCCAGCTCCTCCACTACGGCCCCCACATCGGTGTCCTCCGCCAGGGGAAGATACTGCATCACCAGGTGGGTGGCAGTCCCTTTCTCCGCGCCGGTGAGCGGCCGCTGACCAGACAGGAACCGCGGCGCGGCGAAGCTCCGCCGGACATAGGGCTGTATGGTTTCTTCGGCAATCTCCTTGTCCTTTTCCCGGCCCTTGAGCTGGGTGGCGGTAAGCTTGGTCGGCGTGGCGCAGGACGCGCGATGGGGATATACAAAATCCAGGGCTTCCCGATTGACAGGAAGGACCGTCCCAGAGGGCGCAGACACGCTCTCCCTCGCCGTGGGCGCGGGTGGTTCGCTGAAGGGGCCGCTCTCGTGGACCGTAACCAGCCACGGCGCATCCTCCGCCAGCGTCCAAAGGTTCTCCTCCTGCCCCGCCAGCTCCCGCAGCGGAGCGGCCTCCCGCCGTTTCAGCAGCGGCAGCAGAACCCACTCCGCCATGGATCTGGCGCCGTCTACCGTCTCCGGCGGCACGGGCAGGGCCGACAGTGCGGACAGCTCCTTCAGTCTTCGCTGGGCGGAACGCATGGAGGCAGTCATGATCAGCTTCTCCTTGGCGCGGGTCATACCCACGTACAGCACCCGCATTTCTTCGGACCGGGACTCCCGGCTGACCAGGCCGGACACCGCCTCCCGGGCGATGGTGGGATAGCGGATATGCCGGTCCAGGTCGATGTACAGCGGCCCCAGGCCCAGCTGGGGATGAACCAGCACCGGTGTCTGGAGGTCGGCTTGATTGAACCGCTTTCCCAGGTCCGCCAGAATGACGATTGGAAATTCCAGGCCCTTCGACTTGTGGATGCTCATGATCTGCACCCCGGCGGTCAGGGAACCGGAGGCCACAGCAGGCTGCTCCCCGTTCTCCAGCAGGCGGCGAAGGTGGGAGACAAAGGCGAACAGCCCCTTGTATCCCGCGTTCTCAAAATGCCGGGCGTGCTCATAGAGGGCGATCAGGTTCTCCCGCCGCCGCTCTCCTCCGCCCATGGCGCCAAAGACGCCCAGTACGTTCAGATGATTGTAGATCCGCCAGATCAGGCGGTGGACGCTCATATCCCTGGAGAGATCCCGCAGCTCCTCCAGCATGCGCAGGAATCTGACACAGTCCTCGTCTTCGCAGGCGGACAGTGCCTCATAAAAGTCCCCTTCCGGATGCGTGCCCCGGATCAGAGCCAGCCGGTCCGGAGAGAAGCCCGCCAGTGGGGAGCGCAGTACGGCGATCAAGGGTACATCCTGCCGGGGATTGTCCAGAATCTCCAGCAGCGAGCAGGTTACAGCCACCTCCATGGAGGAAAAAAAGTCCTCGTCCTCCTGGACGGCGCAGGGAATGCCCCGCTCCTCCAACGCCCGGGTATAATGCCGCAGGCGGGGACCCGGGGAGCGCATGAGGATCACCATGTCCTCCGGCCGGCAGGGACGGAGCGCTCCGGTATCCTCATCGGTAATGGGATAGCCCTCCGCCAGCAGCGCGGCGATCCGTTCCGCCGCAAGACGGGCCTCCGCCAAGGCGGCGGGGATTTTTTCCTCCGCCTCCTCCCCGTCCTGGGAGGGGATCAGGAGGTGAAATTCCGTCTGACAGTCCTCCCGAGGCGGCAGGTAGGCCGCGCCGAAGTGCAGCTGCTCCGCCTCGCCGTAGTCAACGTCCCCCATCTCCCGGCTCATCACATTGGAAAAGACGAAATTGGCCGCATCCAGGACCGGGGCGCGGGAGCGGAAATTCTGGCTGAGCAGAATTCGCCGGGGCTCCCCCTCCGACGCCTCGGCGGCATCCGGAAAAACCCGATACTGTGCCAGAAAGATGGTTGGATCCGCCAGGCGGAAGCGATAAATGGACTGCTTCACATCTCCCACTGTGAAAAGACGGCGGCCATTTTCGGAAATAGCGTCAAAAATGCAGTTCTGAACCTGGTTAGTGTCCTGGTATTCGTCCACCATCACCTCGCGGTAACGGGCGGCGACGGTTTCCGCCAGAGGCGTGGGGCGCCCCCCCTCACCCAGCAGCAGGCGCACAGCGTAGTGCTCCTGGTCGGAAAAGTCGGTTGCATTCCGCCGCAGCTTCTCCCTTTGATATGCCTCAGAGAAGGCCATGCACAGGTCCAGCAGCGCCTCCATGGCGGGCGCAGAACGGCGCAGATCCTCCCCGGCTTCCACACCGGAGGCGTCCAGGATCTGTCTCTTTATAAACATCT
>VSNB01000170.1 GCA_009774055.1 Clostridiales bacterium | reverse complement strand
GAAGCTGGTCAGATACGGCAGCTTGGAATAGTGGGTCTGCATGGCCTTCACCTTCCCGATCTGCCACGGCTCCAGCTCGCCGCTCTCCAGCAGCATCTCAAAGACGCTCTTATCCTTTGGCATCCCGTAGAGCAGCTTCGTGACCACCGCCTTTTTCAGCTTCAAGTCTAATTTGTAGTAGAAGCGGAGAAAGAGGTCCTTGTTTCCATCATCGAAAGCAAATTCCAGCATATCCGTGATGTCCCGCACCAGCGGGCTGGTGAAGAAAAAGCCCTCCCGCTGGCGGCAGGCATAGGGAACGCCCTTCTGCTCCAGCAGGTCGATGAGGGGCAGGGCGCTGTCATTGTTGCGGTAGAGGACCGCCGTGGATTCGGTACAACCCTCCGCAATTTTCAGCAGGTAATTATACTGCCGATTGTAATCGGTCAGCATGATCCTGCGGATGGGACTGCCCTGCTGGTTCTCGGTGCGCATTTTCTTGGGGCGGCGGTTCTGATTGCGGCGGATGAAGGTGTCCGCCCGCTCCACGATGGCGCGGGTGGAGCGGTAGTTGGTCTCCAGCTTCAATATTTTTGCGCCGGGGAAGACCTGCTCGAACTCCAGCAGCGCCTGGGGCCACGCCGCGCGGAAGCCGTAGATGCTCTGGTCCTCGTCCCCCACCATGAAGATATTGCCCCTGTCTCCAGTCAGCAGGCGGAGGATAGTGTGCTGGATCTTCGAGGTATCCTGAGCTTCGTCTACGCAGATATAGGGCCACCGCCGCTGGAACTGGGCCAGGATGTCCGGATACTGCCGGAAGATGCGGCAGGTGAAGACCATCTGGTCGTCATAATCCATTTTCCTGCTGCGGAGGAGATAGTCCTGGTATTCGAAGTAAACCCGTGGAAAATCTATCCCCTCTACCTTGTGGGCGTGGATCTCCTCCTCGGTCAGCATCATGTTCTTGCAGTACGTGATATGGGTGCGGGCGTCTTTGACCTGGAGGTCGCTGGGGAACGCCGTTCCGGTGCGGGAGAGCAGGTCACGGATCACACTGTTGATCTGCCGCTCATCATCCAGTAGGGCAAATGGCTCTGTTCCCCTCTGCCGGGCGTAGGTCCCGATCACCACCGCGCACAGGCCGTTGATGGTGCGGAAGGTCAGCTTATCCGCGTGGCCTTCCCCGAAGAAGCTGATGAACCGGGCTTTCATATCCCTGGTGGCTGCCACGGTGTAGGTCACGGTGAGGATACGCTCCGGGGGGATGCCTTTACAGTGGAGCATGTACCCCAGCCGGGTGACCAACACGGTGGTCTTGCCGCTCCCCGGAACAGCCAGCAGCAGGACAGGGCCATCCGTCTGGCGGACGGCCTCCTCCTGCTGCCGGTTCAGCCGGACTGGGTATTGACTTTTGAACTCCTCGTAGGTCATGGGCGGCTCCTGTGTGTTTTTATCAGAGAACATCTGTCGAGGGGGATTTCACTAAAAAGTGAAATCCCCCGGTAAATTGGAAACGATCCATTTTATGTCAATTGTCTTTGTAATGCCTGCTTCACTTTTAGTAAGTCAGGGTCGCAGAGCAGCGGGAGAATATCTACTAACTGTTCCGGCGCCAGGTCCCACCAGCGAAAACGGAGAAGAAGGCTTATCAACTCATTATCAAAACGCGCCTTAATGAGCTTTGCAGGGTTGCCGCCGTGGATCGTATAGGCAGAAACATCCCTGGTTACTACAGAATAAGCGGCAATGATCGCTCCATCACCGATTTTTACACCAGGCATAATGACGCTCTCACGACCGATCCATACATCATTCCCGATAACCGTGTCTCCCTTATGAGGAAGCTGTTCCATGTGCGGCGGCGTATTTTCTGCCCACGCTCCGCCAAACACATGGAAGGGATAGGGGGTCACACTGCAAAGACGGTGATTCGCCGGACCCATAATGAATTTGACGCCGGAAGCGATCTGACAAAACTTGCCAATGATAAGGCTGTCGCCAAATTCCGGATAGTTGAACAGCACATTATTCCTTTCAAAGCCTGCAGGGTCAGCTGCGTCATCGTAATAGGTATAATCACCAACTTTAATATTGGGGGCAGTGACAACATTTTTGATGAAGCAAGAGGTTTTGTATTCGTTGGGAAAGACCGCGTTGGGGTCAGGAATTTGATTCATATTGGAAAGCCCTTTCTTGTCTTATTTATATCACATCCTCTCTCTGCTGTATACACGTGGCAACCGCCCGCTTTTTTCTGATTTCTTTCATAGAGACATTACCTCGGTAATTTGGTTTTGCCAAATTGATATGACCCAAGTATACCACCATCGCAAGCGGCTTTCAACCCTGTTCGTGGCTGCTGACAGCAGCAGCCAGCGTATTCTACTCAATTTATGCCTGCGTATTAACGCAGAGAAGAAACGGAGGCGGTATCAAATCTTTATCTGGGATTTTGTAGCGGACACGATCATGGGCAACCTCATGGACTGGTTCTACGGTCAGCTGGTGGGATTCCTGGGGAATTTTTTTGCCATCATGGGCATGATGGGCGTGGAACTCTTCGAGTTGACCTGGGTGCAGTCCGTAGTGACCTTTTTCAGCCAGCTGGGCTGGGCGCTGTTCGGCGTCAGCGTGGTGGTCTGCTGCTTCGAGTTCGGCCTGGATTACTCCACCGGGCGGGGGAATATCCAGCAGACGGCGATGAACATCGTGAAGGGCTTCCTGGCGGTGAGTTTGTTCTCCACCATCCCGGTGCGGCTCTATGAGCTGTCCGTGACCTTACAGGGGCAGTTCACCGCTGAGATCACCGGCCTGGGGACCAGCATCGGGGAGGTCGGGCGGCAGATCATGGAGGACTTCGCCGCCGTGACCAGCCTGAGCGATATGACAGGCGCGCCGGACTTTATGACGTCCATGCTGACCAGCCCGATCATGCTGCTCTTCTGCGTGATCGCCATGGGCTACGCGGTCATAAAAATATTCTTCGCCAATCTGAAACGGGGCGGCATCCTGCTCATCCAGATCGCGGTGGGTAGCCTCTATATGTTCAGCGTCCCGCGGGGGTATTCGGACGGGTTCCTCCAGTGGATGAAGCAGGTCATCGGCCTGTGCCTGACGGCGTTTCTGCAAGCCACCATCCTGACGGCGGGGCTGCTGGCCTTTCGGGAACATCTGCTGCTGGGGCTGGGACTCATGCTCTCTGCGGGAGAGGTCCCCAGGATCGCCGGGACCTTCGGCCTGGACACCACCACCAGGGCCAACATCATGAGCGCCGTCTACACCGCCCAGGCGGCGGTGAACACCACCAAGGCCGTTGCGGCGGCTATCAAGTGAAGGGAGAACGTGAATGAAAAAAGCAACTATCAAAATCACCCCGCCACCGGTCTATGCGATTTGGGCGGAGGCTCGAGCTGACGGGCCGCTGGCCGGTCAGGCCGGTTATCTGGCCGAAAATGGAGAGCGGCTTTTTTTCGTCCAGAGAGCAGAGGCAGAACTGAAGATCGCTGATCTTCGGAACAGCTGTCTGAACAGGCAGCCCGCCGCCAGGTATCGTTGTGTTGACTATTTCAACAGCAGCTTACCGAATCAGGACCTTACCGTGGAGGCCATCCGCACCTATTACCCGCAGCCTGATTTTGATCCGGAGGAATACGTGCTGAAGGGACAGGCGTTTGGGAATACCGGCGGAGGCTGTATGGTCGGGACGGCGGCATTTCACCTGCCCAGCCTTGACAAGACCGTGTGGGTAAACTGCAGCTGCGAAGGTGTCTCCATCTCCTCTGCCGACTATATCTGGAATACAGACAACAGCGGCAGTTGGGAAAGATATGAGGATGTGAGCCTGCTGGATATTTCATTTCAGGACAGTCAACCGGAAGAACTTGGCGTATGGCGTTCCATGGTGCAGAATACTTTGCGCTATATGACGGAACGGTATGCCGCTTTCTCCGGCAGCCCGCCGGAATTGCCGGACAGTTGGAAATCAGAGGCAGGTATCCAGCCGTCCGATCCCACAATGACAATGTCATACTGATAGGTGTAAGAAAATGAAACTGATCTATGTGGCGTCCCCCTACGCTGGGGATGTGGAACGAAATGTAGAATACGCCAAGCAGGCGTGCCGCACTGTGATGGAAAGCGGGCATGCCTTTTTTGCGCCCTGTCTGCTGTATCCCACAGTCCTGTGCGATGCCGTTCCCAAGGAGCGGCAGGCCGGGATCGAGATGGGCCTGGCCCTCCTGCACCGCTGCGATGAGCTGTGGGCATTCGGCTCCGTGGTCAGCAGAGGGATGCAGGCGGAGATCGAGGAGGCCGAACGGCTGCGGATCCCGGTGCGGAGGATGGAGCTTGCGCCGGAGAGAACGCTGGATGTGGCGCTATGCGGCTGAGGGACAGGATCGGCGCCGCGATACAGGCTTTTTGTGGAAGCCAGGACCTCCGAACCCGCCTGACTGCTTCCGAGTATGAGAAGAGCCTTGCGGAGCAAATGCTGGAACTGAGGGAACGGGAGTGTGAGGAGTTGCACACGGAACTGCGGAAGAAGGATGACCGGCTGCGGTTCTTGTACGCCAGAGCGGACGCGCTCTCGTCCGCCCTGACCTTGAAGGAATTCTCCCCCAGGCTCTCCACCACAGAGGAGATGAAGCGTTTTTACAACGCTGTCTCCCGCAGCCTGGACCCGGACGGCTTCACGCTGCACCATGTGGCGGAGCGGCTGGCAGACGTGGACACGGTGAGCCTGTTCCCTTATGAGGACGCCTGCGGCATGTTCGAGGCCGCAACCGGACGGGAACTGCTGAAGTATCTGACCGCGCACTGTTTTGGCGCAGTGGAGTGGGAGGTCGTGCCGGGTACGACCTATGAAAAAGCGGCGCTGAACGAGGTGGATCGTTCCACCCAGGAGTACCGGCAATTTGAGAGCAAACTCTATAAAAGCGTCCTGGAGCGCATGGGCTTCGATGGCCTTCTGGCCCCGGAGCATGCCGGTCAGACAGCAGCGCAGGCGCCAGAACAAAATGAGATCACGATGACAGCGATGTAGAAGGAGGTACGACAATGAAATATGGCGTCACAGCCGCCACCCGTCCGGATTCCCCCTGGGGCCGGACCGTCCGGTGGCGGTGCGACCGGTATGGCCGCCCCCTGGCTTTCGATTCCGAAGCGGAAGCCAGGGAGGCGGCCATAGCATTCAATGGACAGCGGTGTACATTCGAACCGAACTATGACAATGCCGTCCAGCCGCTGGAGAAGGAGGCATCCCAATGGAACCTGGAACTGAGCTGACAATGGGGTCGCTCTTCGATGGAATCGGAGGTTTCCCCCTGGCGGCGGTACGCAATGGCATCATCCCCGTCTGGGCCAGTGAGATCGAGCCGTTCCCTATCCGGGTCACGAAACACCATTTCCCCAACATGATCCATGTAGGGGACATCACTGAACTGGACGGGGCGCTGCTGCCGCCTGTGGATGTCATCTGCGGAGGGAGCCCCTGCCAGGACTGAGTGTGGCCGGCGCGAGAGCTGGTTTGGCCGGCGAACGCTCCGGCCTTTTTATGGAACAAATTCGGATCGTAAAGGAGATGCGAAATGCAGATGTACAGCGAGGCCGATCAGGTATCGCTGTTCGGCCAAGATGGATGTGCTGGGAAAATGTGCCCGGCGCGTTCAGCAGCGGAACGCCCAAGGGGGAGGACTTCCGCATCGTCCTCGAGGAGATCGTCCGGATTAAGGTCGATCCCGTTTATGTCCCTGGACCTCACCCCTGGGCATGGCAACCTGCTGGGCGAATCGTACTGGGAGCTGATTTCTCCCTCGCCTGGCGGGTCTTCGACGCTCAATACTGGCCCCGCACCCCTCAGCGAAGAAGACGTATTTTCCTTGTCGCAGATTTTGCAGGAGGCTCCGCCCCGCAAATACTATTTAAGCAAAACAGCCTGCCTGGGTATCCTGCGCAGGGCGAAAGAACGCGGGAAGGAGCTGCCGCCCCAGCTGAAAACAGCTCTGATGGCACAGGCAGGGCTGATTCCACTGGCGGCTCCGGCCTCTGAACCCATCGCCTTCGCCGCCAACCAGAGGGACGAGGTGCGTGATCTCCACGATGTGGAAGGCGCACTGGCCGCCCAGCCGGGGATGAAGCAGCAGACCTTTATCGCGCAGGACTGCCTCACTCCCTGGGACACCCAGCAGGCCCGCATCTTTACCCCGGAGAGCAGGGCCCCTACCCTGGCCGGTGCGGACGGCGGCGGTGGACGGAATCCTGGCGGTTTGCTTTTCACAGCTGGGGCAACCGGAAGTTTGACGCCCTGGGATAATCAGCAAAGACGTATATCCACACCGCTTGGTGTTTCGCCAACCATCAATAGCGGAGAACAAAAACCGGGTGGGCTTCTGTTTGTAGCGGGCTTCTGCGCCGGAGCCGCACCCACAGCAGGCGGGATCGGCTATCAGGAAGAGTGCGCTCCCACTCTGAAAGCCTCGGAAAGCGGAACCAATATGGTGCCGTCTGTCCTCTGCCTTACGGATCACGGAGGCCAGCGCATGGACCTTACAACCGATATGACGCCCACGCTCCGGGCGCAGATGGGCACCTATCTGCCGCTGATCTGCCTTAACGACCAGGGCGGCGGCGTCATGTCCTGCTCTGAAGACGTGGCAGGGACGCTTCGTGCCCAGGAGCATGGGCATCAACCGCTGGTCATGGGGCTGCGCCAGGAAGCAGAAGCGCGCATGGTTATTGAACTATTTGAGAATCATGGCATCGATGCGAGATATACGGGGCCGCATAGAGTGTCCCCCACATTGACGAATCGCGGCGGCACTGGCGGCAACAATCTCCCTCTTGCTCTGCAAGTGCAGGAACCGATCTGTATCTCAGGCAACGCCATCGACCGCCAGCCACAGAACGGCGGCAACGGCCTGGG
>VSNB01000017.1 GCA_009774055.1 Clostridiales bacterium | reverse complement strand
CGCCGAATCCACCTCCCTGCCCTCCCCAGCGTCCGGTCCCCGTTCCTTTGCCGCGTCCATGTCCGTGCAGGGAGCCGGCCTTTGAAAAAAGCGCCCTCCAGCTGACAAACCAGCGAGACAGACAGCTGTGGCATCCGGACTGCCGCCTGGCCTGGAGGCAGCGGAGCTGCTCGGGAAAAGGCATCTGCTGGGACGGACGCGCTCCCGCGCAGATCCATCTGCATCCAGGGAAAACCTATTTGGTCCAGTACACATTGAATGTCTGCGCCCTGTCCTCATCAGAGGAAACAGGGGCCATTTTTCTCAAGCAGTCGCCCTGCGGCGCATTTACAGACGTGTTGCCCCTATACTTTTCCTTGGAATGCCTGACACACGGCCCCCGGACCCTGCAGCATGTCTCCGTGCTGCATCCCTGCACAAACGGCGGCGGGACGGTGGAACTGTCCCTGGCGCTGAATGCAAAAACACCTCTGTGCGTAAACCGGGCAGTAATGGATATTGTGGAGCTTTAGCTGAAATGCCGCCCGGCCATGGTAATGACCGGGCGGCATACGCTGTCTTTGGGGGCTTATTTCTTATACTGGAACCCAACCTCGGTCCCTGCGGCGTCTACCGCGTGATTGATGTTGATGGCGTTCTCAGACACCACGCCGGACACTGTGCCGCCGCTCTCGCTGGTCAGCAGCAGGGACAGCCCCATCTGGGAAGCGGCAGCCTCAAAGGTACCCGCTTCCGCGTAGGTTTCCGTCCCGTCCTTGGTCACAGCGATGGCGTAGGTGCCGTCGCCGTTCAGCGTCAGTGCACCGGCATAGCCGTTGGCCTCCTCAGAGGGAGCGGCGGTGAACTGGCCCTGGATGTCGTCGGCGTAGAAAACAATCTCCGTGGCCATGGGCACATCGTTGGAAATGCGGAACTTGCAGGTCAGGGTGTGGTTCTCCAGCACGCCCTCCACCGCTTCGGCGCCCTCGGCGTCGCTCTGGAAGATCAGTTTGGTCCCGTCCACGGTGAAGGTCCCCTGCTCAGCATAGTCCTCCTCGCCCTCCATCTGGGCCAGGTAAGTGTAGCCGCCCAGGCGGTCCAGCTTCAGCGTGGCGTTGGAGGTCATGACCATAGGGCCCATTTCCATGTTCTTAATGCCGGTATAGGTCCCCGCCTGCTCGGAGGTTGTGGCAGGCTTGAGTGTCAGCTCCTTTTTCTCGGAGCCCTGGGCGGACACCAGGGACTGGATGTCGATGGTCTTGTCGGCGGAGACAGCTCCCTCGGTGGCCTCGCCGCCCTCGGCGGTCAGGGTGATCTTGCCGCCGTCGATCTCGAAGGTACCGGTCTGGGTGAAGACCTGGTCGGAGCCCATGACGGAGTAGAGGCTCTCAAAGGAGTACTCCGCACCGTAGCCCAGCGTCAGGGTGCAGGCGTAGGTCAGGGTCGTGCCCATAGCCTCCACCGTTTCCTCCAGCACGCCGGCGTAGTCGCCCAGGTATTCAGTATAGGCCATGGCCTTGGCGGTGGGGTAGATAGGATTCTGGGGGTCCTCCTCGTTGGGGGCGAAGCTGCTGGAGCCGTAGTAGAGCTTGGTGCTGAACACCAGCTGCTTGCCGCTGACGGTGAAGGTGGAGGTCTTGGATGCCTCGGCGGTGGAGTCGCTGTAAAGCAGCATGTAGGTGTCGCCGCTGCGGCCCACCTGGCCGGAGCCCTTGTCATCCCCGCCCTCCAGGCGGTTGGTCAGCTGGAAGGAGCCGTCCTCCCGGATGATCAGGTATACCTGCAGGGGCATCCCCAAGGGCGCGGCATCAATTTGGTACGCAGCGGCAATGTCCTTGACGTCAGACTCGCTTTCTCCGGGGGCGGGAGCCGGTTCCTGCTGGTCCTGGCTGGGGCCGGAGGGCTGACCGTCCGATGCAGGGTCGTTTCCCTCTCCGCCGCACCCGGACAGCGCCAGGGCGAGCAGCAGAAGGACTGCGCAGAACAGCGCGGTTATCTTCTTCATCTCTTCTCCATCCTTTTCCAATTATTAATATTTTCGCAGCGATGTTTCGCCACGAATTTCTGTCATTCTATCTTATTCCAAGAGAATTGTCAATGGCCTTCGTTTAAAATGTGAAAAATTTTTCAGTTTTTTTGTATATTATACTCAAATTTTCTCGAATCGGGCAGTTAGTCTGTACTAAAGTCAAATTTTGTGATATAGTAAAAAAATATTGTGGAACAACCACGAAGATACAGGAGGTAAAAACGATGCAATCTGCCGAGCGGTTCTTTAAATGGGCTTTCCATACCCGCGCCAATTCCGTGCTGAAGCTGTACAACGGGGAAATGGTGTCTCCCGAGAAAATGTTCCTCAGCTTCTGCTCCCACGACCCGGCCTTCGTTTCCCACGGCCCCGCCGGACTCAACGCCAGCATCAAGGGCATCGGCTTCCTCCCCAAGGACGAGTACCTGGAGGAAACCCTGGAGGCATACATCGCCCACATCAAGACATATGACAAGGATGACAAAACCTACAGCAACCGCGGCCTGGAGCTGCTGGTGAAGTACATGTACGGCCCGGAGGCCCAGGAGCGGGTGGACTTCACCAAGGTAGGCAGCCTGGAAATGGCGAAGAAGCATTCCTACATCAACTACAAGGCCAATCCGGAGGCCACCCTGATCTTCTACCAGCCCCCCGCGATCTCCTACGAGCTGCGGGGCCAGATGGAGATCTACGACGAGTGTGACAGCGGCAAGCGGGAGATCTACCAGCAGTTCATCAACGCCCAGCACGACGTGTACCACGCCCCAGACATGACCCGCTGGCTGACCCGTCCGGCCTACATTTTCCGCATCGAGGAGATCTTTGACAACTGCGTCAGCAAAGAGGGCTTCGGCACCAAGATGCTGTATCCCTATTGATCCGGGACGCCATGAGGGACCGTATGTTTGCGCAGGGACGCCGCCTGAGCTGCCTGCTCCTGGCGGCGGCGCTCCTGCTGACGGCGGCGCTGCTCCCCGGGTGCGGCGCCGGAGGCGCCTACGCCCGCCGGGGCGACGCCTCCTCCACCCTGTACATCGGGGAGGTCGCCTCCAGCTTTCCCACGTCCTACATGCCCTGGTTCTCCCGGGACGGCATCGCGCCCACCATTTCCAGCATGGTCTACTCCCCCCTGTTCTCCTACGATGAGAATACCGGCGAGTACGTACCCCGGCTGGCCGTGTCCTGGTGCTACGTGGACAAGGAGGGGGAGCCCATTGTCACGTCCTCCGGCCAGCCGGACTACGACCGGCTGGAGGAGGTCTACGGCGGAAACGACTCCGCCTTCTTCCCCGTGCGGTTCGAGCTGAATCCCGACGCCGTGTGGAGCGACGGGACGCCGGTGACGGTCCGGGACATCTATTTCACCTTCGACCTGGCCGCCAACCAGAAGCTGTCCAACCACGCCGGGGCCCTGGCCTGGGTCAACGACCTGCTCCACAAATACGATACCAACACCGGCCTCATGAAGCGCCAGGGCATCTACACCTATGACACTGGCGCCGCCGAGGCGGGCTACGCCATTTCCGAGGAGGAGCGGGACACGGTGTTCTACTTCGAGGTCAGCAAGGTGCTGGGGGCCATCGCGCCCCTGGTATCCACGGTGCTGATCCTGCCGGAGCATATCTACGCCCCCATTATCTCCCTGGACAACCCCCTCAACAGCACGTCTCCCGACGAGGCCCTGTCCTACGCCTACCTGCACCCCATCGGCTGCGGGCCCTACACCCTGGACGCGGAGCAGAGCAACGCCCAGGAGATCGTGCTCCGCCGCCGGGACGACTACCATATCAAGGCCGCGGACGGCGGGGCCCTCTATCAGGCGGACACCCTGCGGTTTATCCTCTACCAGGAGATCAACGTGGCGATCTACGCCTTGAAGAAGGGCCATCTGGACGTGCTGGACAGCGCCATCAGCGCCAACTACGCCGCCCTCTTTGAGGACGACGAGAACATCCAGCTTCTCAAGGCCCCAGGTCTCTTCGCCCAGGCGCTGGTGCTCAACCTGAACGCCCCGGCAGATCAGGCCACGCCCCGGCGGACCATCCTCTCGGACATCCGCGTCCGGGAGGCCATCGCCCTGGCGGTGGACCAGGAGGAGCTGATCCGGAACGTCCTCAGCGGGGAGGGGCGGCCCGTGTCCGCCGGACTGGTTCTGGACACCATGCCGGACCTCTACAACCCGGAGGCGGACATCCTGTCCGGGGACATGACAGACCGGCTGGTCCGGGCCAACGCCATTCTGGACGAATGCTATCCCCGCCGGGACAAGGAGGGCTACCGCTGCACCGAGGACGGGCTGCGCCTGTCCTTCGAGGTCCTGGGCAGTCCCGGCGAGCAGGAGGCCATCGGCTTCCTCCAGGTGCTGCTCCAGAAGATCGGCGTGGAGGTCCGCTTTGCCGCCAAGGGCAACTCGCCGGAGAGCACCTACCTCTACGGCGGGAACTTCGATATGACCATCCAGGGGGTTTCCTTTTCCCTGTATAACGCGGACATCATGTTCAACTCCCACTTCAGCAACCTGAACCGCTCCTCCAACTACGGGCGGCTTCAGGACCAGGCCATCAACGACAAGATCGACGAGATGCGCCTGACCATCAATCTCAACAAGAAATATCAGGCCATCCGGGACGTCCAGCTCCTGACGGCGGCGCAGTACTATAAGATTCCCCTCTACTGCTCCAACGTCCTCTCCGTGGCCCGGACGGACCGGTTCGCCGGCTGGGCCCAGGTAGACGGCTCCACCGCCTTCAGCCTGGAGTCCCTGGAACATCTGAAAATGGTCTGATGCATCCTACCGGGAAGCGAGGCTTGCCATGCAAAAAGGCTATGTGCTCAAGCGCATCCTCTATACGGTTTTCATTTTCTTCATCGTGGTGACGCTGAATTTCTTCATCCCCCGCATCGGGGTGGAGGACCCGGCGGAGCGCTACTACCCGCCCCAGGGCAATATGAGCGAGATCGAGTACGACATCGTCAAGCAGCTGACCCGGGAGCAGTACGGCTTCGACGTATCCACCTTCCAGCAGTACCTCCGCTATGTGGACGGCCTGCTCCACGGGGACCTGGGGGTATCCTTCCAGCCGGGCTCTCCCAAGGTGGCGGACCTCATCGCCTCCCGGCTGCCATGGACCTTGGTGCTGTCGGTGAGCACCCTGCTCATCGGCCTGACCGCCGGCCTGCTCATCGGGTCCTACGCCGCCTGGAAGCGGGGCCAGCGGGTGGATACGGCCCTGCTCAACGCCTCCACCATCACCACTGCCCTGCCGGCCTTCTTCATTGCCCTGCTGCTGTCCTTGTACCTGGGCTTTGAGTGGGAGTGGTTCCCGGCCTACACCGACCCCAACATGGTGGCCTCCTTCGACTGGAGCTGGCGGTCCATCCGGCTGGTGGCGTCCTCGGCGGCCCTGCCCATCCTCTCCATGAGCATCGGCAGTATCGTCAGCTACGCCCAGAACACCCGCAACAGCGTCATCGCCGTGTCCAACGAGGACTTCATCCTCACCGCCCGGGCCAAGGGCCTGCCTCCCCGCCGGGTGCTCTACCGCCATACCCTGCGCAACGCCATGCTTCCCATCGTCACCAACCTGGGCATGAGCGTCAGCGGCCTCATCGGCGGCGCGGTGGTAATCGAGCAGATCTTCAACTGGAACGGCATGGGGACGCTGTTCCTCAACGCCAACAACACCAACGACTACCCGCTGATGATGGGCATCATGCTCTTCCTGTCCCTCTTCGCCCTGGTGGCGAACCTGGTGACGGATCTGTGCTACTGCCTCCTGGATCCGCGGGTGACGGTAGGAGGGAGCCGCTGATGAAACGCTTTTTTTCCTCCGCCGCCGCGGGAATCGGGGGAGCCCTCTCCGGCATAGGCGGGTTCGTCCGGAAGCTGTGGAATCATCCCAAGGGCCGGGTGGGGCTGGTCATCGCCCTGCTGCTGGCGGTGTGTGCGGTGTTCGCGCCCTTCATCGCCCCCTATGACCCCTACGACGTGACCCAGCGGGTGGAGAAGGGGCTCTCCCCCAGCCTCCAGCATCCCCTGGGCACCACCATCACCACCGGCCAGGACATCTTCAGCATGCTGATCTACGGCGCCCGGGTGTCCCTGGTGGTGGGGATCGTCACCGGGCTGGCCACCGCCTTCCTGGGGGCCTTCATGGGGGTGCTCACCGGCTATGTGGGCGGTCTGGCGGACATGCTGGTCATGCGCCTGGTGGACATCATGCTGGTGATCCCCACCCTGCCGCTGACCATCGTGCTGACCAACCTCTTCGGCAAGAGCTATTTCATGATTATCTTCATTTTCACCCTCTTCGGCTGGACGGGCCTGGCCCGGGTGGTCCGCTCCCAGGTGCTGGTGCTGAAAAACAGCAACTATGTCCGGGCGGCGGAGCTGGCCGGAGCGGGACGGTGGCACATCATGTTCCGCCACATCCTCCCCGGCGTGTCCCACCTGCTCATCATGAGCACCGCCCTGACCAGCGCGGGCATCATGGTGGCGGAGGCGGGGCTGTCCTTCCTGGGCCTGGGGGATCCCACCGCCATCAGCTGGGGCCGGATGCTGGCGGACGCCCAGAGCGGCGGCGCGCTGCTGTTCGGGCACTGGTGGTGGATCATCGCGCCAGGCATCGGCATTTTCCTGTCCGTGTTCTCCTTCATGCGCATCGGCCTGGCTATGGAGGAAATCTTCAACCCCCGGATGAAGCGGTCCAGCGGCCTCTACAAGCTGTTCCGGACGCTGAACAACGACTACATCCAGGAGGTGTTCGACTCCATGGAGGAAGGCGGGCCTGGCGGCCCGGGAAAGGGCGGCGCCTATGACGGATAAGACCATCCTGCATGTGGAGAACCTCAAGGTCATCTTCCCCAACCCCGCCGGCGTGGTCCGCGCCGTAGAGGGCGTGAGCCTGTCGGTGCGGGAGGGGGAGTGCGCGGCCATCGTGGGCGAGAGCGGCAGCGGCAAGAGCGTCACCTCCCTGGCGGTGATGAAGCTTCTGAGCACGCCGCCCGCCGTCATGCGGGTGGACCGTCTGGAGTTCGACGGCCGGGACCTGCGGGACGCCTCGGAGAATGAAATGCTGGACATCCGGGGCCAGGAAATGGCCATGATCTTCCAGGACGCGCTGACTGCCCTGAACCCGGTGATGACCATCGGCCGCCAGCTGGACGAGGTGTTTATCCGCCACCGGAGCATGAAGCGCCGGGAGGCCAGACAGGCGTCCATCCAGGCATTGAAGCTGGTGGGCGTGCCCTCTCCGGAGCGGCGGTACGGTGATTTTCCCCACGAGCTCAGCGGCGGCATGCGCCAGCGGGTGCTGATCGCCATGGCCTTCGCCTGCGACCCCAAGCTGATTATCGCCGACGAGCCCACCACGGCCCTGGACGTGACCATCCAGGCCCAGGTCCTGGACGTGCTGAAGACCATGCAGCGGGAGCGCAATACCTCCCTGATCCTCATTACCCACGACCTCAGCGTGGTGGCCCACATGGCGGATACGGTGTACGTGATGTACTGCGGCAGGATTGTGGAGAAGGCCCCCCTCCGGGAGCTGTTCCGCCATCCGCTGCACCCCTACACCGAGGGCCTGATGGCCTCAGTGCCCAAGCTCAACGAGGACACCCGCCGGTTCGTCCGGATTCCGGACGCGGTGCCCAACCCCATGCGCAAGCCGGCGGGCTGCACCTTCCACCCCCGGTGCCGCAGCTGCACCCAGAAGTGCCGGGAGGCCATGCCGCCCCTGCGGGCGGCAGGAGAGGACCGGCTGGTCCGCTGCTGGCATCCGGTGGGGGAGACGGAAAATGGAGAGGGGGCGGACAGCCATGTATGAGCCCCATACGGAGCCCCTGGTCCGGGTGGAGGACGTAAGCGTCCATTTCCCCGTCCGGGGCGGCCTCCCCTTCGGGAAGAAGAAGCAGGTCAAGGCGGTGGACCATATCTCCCTGTGCATCCCCAAGGGGGAAACCTTCGGACTGGTGGGCGAGTCCGGCTGCGGGAAGTCCACCCTGGCCAACGCCATCCTGGGCATGGTCCGGCCCACCGGCGGAAAGATCTTTTTCCGCGGCGAGGAGCTGACAGCCCTCTCTCCCAAGGAGCTGCGCCGGGCCCGCCGGGAAATGCAGATGATCTTCCAGGACCCCTTTTCCTCCTTGAACCCCCGCTTCGACGTGTATCAGCTCATCAGCGAGCCCATGCTGATCCGGGGCGGCTGCAGCCGAGAGGATATGGAAAAGCGGGTGATCGAGCTGCTGTATCTGGTGGGCCTGACGGAAGACGACCTGCACCGCTATCCCTCGGACTTCTCCGGCGGACAGCGTCAGCGCATCGGCATCGCCCGGGCCATCTCCCTGCATCCGGAGTTCCTGGTATGCGACGAACCGGTTTCCGCCCTGGATGTGTCGGTCCACGCCCAGATCCTGGAGCTGCTGATGGACCTCCAGGAGAAGCTGGGCATCACCTACCTGTTCATTTCCCATAATCTGGCGGTGGTCAAGGACATCTGTCCCTCGGTGGCGGTGATGTTCCTGGGGCACATTATGGAGACGGGAGATACGAAAACCATTTTCAACAACCCCCTCCACCCCTATACCCAGTCCCTGCTGTCAGCGGTGCTGGACCTGGACGTGGACAGTACGAAGAAGCGGATCATTCTGAAGGGGGAGGTCCCCAGCCCCATCGACGTGCCGTCCGGCTGTCCCTTCTGCACCCGCTGCCCCAAGGCGGGGGAGCGGTGCCGGCAGGAGCGGCCCAAGTCCGTCCTGGCCGAGCCGGGCCATTTCGTCGCCTGCCATCAGCCGGGTCCGCTGTGATACGGGTTCTTAAAGATTCCCGGAGTTGACATGCCTCCCGTTTTCCTTTATACTACCAGCAAAGCCGCCGGAGCGCGTCTCCGGCGGCTCTTCGTATTACAAAGGAGGAGTCTCAATGTCCCTGATAGAAAACCTGCTGGGCCGTACCCTTATCGGCCCTGACGACACCTGGGGCCTGCTGGGCGTCATGTGCCTGTCCGTAGCCCTGTCCATTTTCCTGGAGCAGAAATACCGCTGGGCGGCCCGGGTGTCTGGGTCCATCATCGCCCTGATTCTGGCCATGGCCATGGCCAACATCGGCGTGATCCCCATCAGCAGCGTGCTCTACGACGACATCGTCTGGGGCGTCATCGTGCCCATGGGCATCCCCCTGCTGCTGCTCCAGTGCAACCTGAAGAAGATCTGGCGGGAGGCGGGGAAGATGCTGACCATCTTCCTGATCGGCGCGGTGGGCACCGTGGCGGGGGCTCTGCTGGCCTATTTCGCCCTGTCCGGCCCCTACGCCGCCTCCGGCGGGCAGGCGTCGGACCTGGCGGCGGTGGCCTCCATGATGACCGGCTCCTATATCGGCGGCAGCGTCAACTTCTCCGCCATGGCGATGCAGCACGGCCTCAAGGGCACCCCTGTGGCCGCCGCCGCCACCGTGGCGGACAACCTGCTCATGGCCCTGTATTTCTTCGTGCTCATCGCCTTCGCGGGGATGCGCTTCTTCCGCGCCCGGTTCCCACATCCCCATATCGACGAGGTGGAGCGGGGCTCCTCCTCCGGCGAGCAGGCCAAAACCCAGGCGGCCGCCTTCTGGAGCCGGAAGGACATTTCCCTGAAGGATGTCGCCATGAATATTGCCTTCGCCGTGGTGGTGGTGTGGGTTTCCAACCTTGTCGCAGGGCTCTTCAGCCCCCTGGCGGCGGAGGGCGTGGCGTCCACCTTCCAGGAGGGCCTCCGGGACTTCGCCGGCAAGTTCCTGGGCAGCCAGTATGTGTGGATCACCACCATTTCCGTCCTCTTCGCCACCTGCTGTTCCGGCACGGCGGAGAAGATGCACGGCTCCCAGGAGATCGGCACCTACCTCATCTATCTCTTCCTCTTCGTCATCGGCGTTCCCGCCAACATCTACACCGTGCTTACGGAAGCGCCCCTGTTCCTGGCCCTCACCTTCCTGATGGTGGTGGTGAACATGCTGTTCTGCTTCGCGGGGGCGAGGCTGCTGAAATTCGACCTGGAGGACGCCATCATCGCCTCCAACGCCAACATCGGCGGACCCACCACCGCCGCCGGCATGGCGGTGTCCCAGGGCTGGAGCCGTCTGGTTGGCCCCGCCATGCTGGTGGGGGTGCTGGGCTATGTGATCGGCAACTATGCGGGTACCCTGGTGGGCATTCTGTTGGGCGTATAAGGCGGTTTTTCGGCATTTCGCTGAAAATTGGCTGAAAATGGAAGCTGCCGTTCCCGCTGAGCTGTTTTGTGCTATAATAGATGTGGAGAGTTGTGCGCTTTCGTTCTGCCCCGGATGGGAGATTTTCCATCCGGGGCAGTTGGCATCGAGAAAACCGTACGGTTTTCTCGTGAGAGCCCGGGCTCTCACGATTTCCTCTGCCGGCCCCGCCTGGCGGCCGGAGGGGAGGCGAATTTGGGATGGAGGGGGAATGCCATGGAACTTGGCGATCCGGGCCGGAGGGCCCAGCGGCGGATTTGGATAATCTATCCATTTGAGAAGAGAAAGGAAGTGTTTTTATTGAAGAAAAGCTGGAGAAATTTCAGCAAGCGCGGGCTTTCGCTGCTCGTGTGTCTGGTTATGTGCCTGAGTATGCTGCCGGGGGTGGCATGGGCGGAAGGCGGACTTCGGTGTAATTACTCTGGTCTAGCTGGAGTCATTACATGCGACAATGAACTCACCTATGTTCCACAAGTAGATCCTACTTGTAGAACGGAAGGCATCGCAGCCCATTATAATTGCCCTTCCTCGTTGAAACACGGTGATCGGAATTATGATTTGGAGGGGAATTATCTATCTGATCCGGTCAAACGGATTCCCGAAGTTCCTTGTGACTATCAATTGGTAAGCAGTACCGCCACTTGTGAAAAAGAGGGCACGGCTACTTACGCATGCAAGTGGTGTGGGGACACCAAGGAAGAAACTACACCCGCCACTGGCAATCACACCCCTGGTGAAGCTTTGTACGAGAGCGAAGCAGACGCTACCTGCAATACGCCTGGTTCTTGTATCAAAGTAGTCTCCTGCACCGTGTGTAGTGGTGAAGTCAGCCGGGAAACTATCACTGGTGAGATCGACCCCAACAACCACGATGCAACTGGGAAACTGGAATGGAGGCCCTTGGATGGTGGAACTCATCACGGACAGGTATGGAGCTGCTGCGGCGCAAAGGTCGAGAACAGTGAGCAGGAGCACAGCTACGCAGACGGAGCGCCGACCTGCACAACGTCGGTCGCCTGCGATGCCTGCGGTTACACGAGCACGGATTCCAACGCCCATAACTGGGCTGCTGACTGGAGCAGTAATGCCTCTGGTCATTGGCATGTGTGCGAGAACGGTTGTACCGAGATGGGTAGCTTTGCTGAGCACCCCAATACGACCGAAGTCTCCGGAAGTGCCACGGCCGCTACCTGTGAAAAATCCGGCAAGGAGGCTGATAAGAAATGCGATGACTGTGGTTGGCTTTTTGAGGGAGCAGTCATTGAGAGAGTGGGCCACGACTATGGTACTGGCGTATGGACGTTCCAGACCACTCGACTCAACGGTAGTGCTACCATTTACACCGCCACAGGCAGCTTTAGCTGCACGAAGTGCAATGATGTCTATTCTGTGAAATCAATCCGTGTACAGAATGTTAAAGTGAAGGGCATATTAACCTGTGAAGCGGATATGATTGTAACCAGTGCCAATGTAACTTATACTGATCAAAAAGGCGATGTGGTTACTAAACAGGTTGATGGAACTGTAAAGGCTCCTGGACATAAGTGGTCAACAGTGTGGTCAATAAGTACGACCCCGAAGTCTCACGCCAAAAAATGTCTTAATGTGTATACATCCGGAACAAGATGTCGTGGAGAATCCGAGATAGCAGGACACACTACTGTTTATACAGAGGAATCAGCCGCCACATGCGAAGAGAAAGGTATGTACGCTAACCGTTGTACCGTTTGCAGTGTAGACACCGGTTATAATGCTTCAGGTGGTTGGATTGACCCTCTCGGCCACAAATACGGCGAACCTACTTGGACGTGGAACGGCACCCAAACTGCTGCAACGGCAACCTTTACTTGTGGCAATGATTCTTCCCATGTAGGAACTGGGACCATAGTAATGAGTCATGCGGTCACCAAGGATGCCACTTGCGTTGGTGAGGGGGAAATTACCTTTACGGCAACGGCCTCCATCAAGAACAAGGTAGATGGCGAGGCAAGCGTATATACTGATATGAGGGTAAATTCCATCCCTGCTACCGGTATCCACGACTATGACGAGGACGGTGTGTGCAAGAATTGCGGTCATGTCAATCCCGCCGACCATAAACATGTTTATGACATGGAAAAGGGTACGGAAAAGAGCAAAGCCACCTGTACCGTAGGGGGCCTGACAAGCTATCCCTGCAAGTATTGTGAAGCCACACTCGATGTGGTTTCCAATCCGCTGGGCCACGAGTATAGTGTGACCACCAAGCCTGCCACCTGCGTGGACCTGGGTGTCGAAACCCACACCTGCAAACTCTGCAACGATTCCTACACCAGTCCGCTCCCCCTGGTGCCTCACACCCTGACTGTCCACGCTGAGAAGAAGCCTGCCTGCACGGAGAACGGTATGAAAGCCCATTCCACCTGTTCTGTCTGCAACGGCTTTTTCACCGGAGCTGGTACCAGTTTGGAAGAGACTGCCGAGGATGATTTGGTTATCCTCGCCACCAACCATACCTACGAGGCCGTCGTGACCGCTCCCGCCTGCACCGAGGGCGGTTATACCACGCACACCTGTACCAAGTGCGGTGACAGCTACACCGACACCCAGACGAATGCCATCGGCCACGCCTACGGCGCATGGACCATCACCGCCGCGCCCACTATGAGCGCTCCCGGCGCGGCCCGGCGGGTCTGTGCCAATGACGCAAGTCATGTGGAGACTGTGGAGCTTCCCCAGCTGCCCGCTCCCGGGACTCCCGACAGCGTCTGGACGCTGGATACTGAGCGTTCCGCCGCGCCCACCTGCACGGAGTCCGGCGAGAACATGTACGTCTCCGTATACGGCGAGGTGAGAGCAAACGTTCCTGCTCTGGGCCACAGCTTCTCCGACACCTGGACCTATGACGGGGCCAGCCACTGGCACGCCTGCGCCCGCTGCGGCATTGCCGGCGGCGCGGCCGCCCATGCCTATGACGGCGGCGTAGTGACTCTGGCTCCCACAGCCGATACCGCCGGCGTCCGGACCTACACCTGCACGGCCTGCGGACGCTATTACACCGAGGCCATCCCGGCCACCGGAACCACCGGTCCCGTATTCCCCGCCCCTGATCCCGGCACGCCCGGCGGCGGCAGCGGCGGCACCAACAATCCTCCCCCCGCCGAGACGATCATTGACGAGGATACGCCTCTGGCGGACATCACCTTCGATGACGTGATGCCCACCGACCCGTTCTACGAGGCGGTTCAGTACGTTTTCAACCGCAAGCTGATGAACGGCGTGTCCGACACGTCCTTTGATCCCTACGGCACTCTGACCCGCGCCATGGTAGTGACCATTCTCTACCGCCTGGAGGGCGAGCCCGCGGCGGAGCCCTCCGCCTTCCTGGATGTGGCGGCCGGACAGTGGTACACCGACGCCGTGGGCTGGGGCGCGGCCAACAAGGTGGTCAAGGGCTACAGCGAGGACCGCTTCGGTCCCATGGACCCGGTCACCCGTGAGCAGCTGGCCGCGATCCTCCACCGCTACGCCCAGTATAAGGGCTATGAAGTGACGGAGATCACCGATCTGACGGCGTATGCCGACATGGCTTCCATCAGCGAGTACGCTCTGGAGGCTATGGCCTGGGCCATTGCCCTCGGCGCGCCGGAGGCTTTGAGCGAAACTGCCCTGGCCCCCCGCGACAACGCCACCCGCGCCCAGGTAGCGGTTGCCTTCATGAACTTCTGTGAGAAGTACATCCCCCTGGAAACGGAAGGCGAAGCCGCCTGATTTCCTCGGACGCATCACCAAAGGCCCCGGAGGCAGATGCCTCCGGGGCCTCTTCTACGTGCCAGAAAAGACGCTTCGCATCTTTTTGCACTTGAACATCTACGCAACCCACACCGCGGCCTGCTCCAAACCACTCGCCGTGTATGGCTTAAGCTTCCTGCAAAGCGGGCGCACTGCCGCGCACCTCTCCGCATGCGGCACCCAGCAGGGCCTCAGCCCCCCTCCAGCATGGGCCGAATCTCCTTACGCTGGACGTAAATCAGAAACAGCACGCTCAGCGTAACGGAGAACACCTCCGCGATAGGGAACGCCCACCAGACCGCCGCCACCTGCCCCGACAGGCTCAGCAGCCACGCCGCCGGCAGCAGCACGATCAGCTGCCGCACCAGGGAGATGACGAGGCTCAGCATCCCGTGGCCCAATGCCTGGAAGAAGGACGAGGAGACGATGCCGAAGCCCGCCAGGACAAAATGGAGGCTGATGGTCTGCAGGGCGGGAACGCCGATTTCCAGCATCAGCTCCGAAGCCTCGAACATCCCCAGCAGTACGTTGGGCAGCAGCTGGAACACCGCCACCCCCGCCAGCATGATGCATGTGGCGTAGCAGATCCCCAGCTTCACGGTTTTCAGCATCCGCTCCGGCTTTTTCGCGCCGAAGTTGTACGCCACGATGGGCACCATGCCGTTGTTGAGGCCGAACACCGGCATGAACACAAAGCTCTGAAGCTTGAAATACACCCCCAGCACGGCAGTGGCGGTGGTTTGCAGGCCGATGAGGATCTTGTTCAGTCCGAAGGTCATGACGGAACCGATGGAAGCCATGATGATGGAGGGCACGCCCACGGAGTAGATGCGCCGGATAATGAAGCCGTTGGGCCGGAATCCCTTGAACGTCAGGGTAATTTCCGGATTCTTTCTGGCGTTGAAGTACACGCCCAGGGACGCGCCCACCACCTGGCCCAATACCGTGGCCCAGGCCGCGCCGGCGATGCCCATATCAAAGACAAAAATGAAAATCGGATCAAAGATGATATTGGTCAGGGCTCCCGCCATCTGGGTGACCATGCTGTAAACGGTCCTGCCGGTGGCCTGGAGCAGGCGCTCGATGCTGATGGAGAGAAAGAGTCCGAAGGAGCCAACAGTACAGATCTGTATATAGGCCGTGCCGCCGGCGACGATCTCCTCCACATCGGTCTGCACCTGAAAGAAGATTCCCGAAAACAGCGCGCCCAGCACAGCGAACGCCGCCGCGCTGCACACACCCAGAAACACGCCGTTGGAGGCGGTCAGGTTGGCCCGCTCAAACCGCTTCTCCCCCAGGCTCTTGCTGAGCAGGGCATTGATGCCCACGCCGGTGCCGGTGGCCACCGCGATCATCAGGTTCTGTACCGGGAAGGCCAGCCCCACCGCGTTCAAGGCGTTCTCACTGACCCGGGAGACGAAGATGCTGTCCACAATGTTATACAGGGCCTGGACCAGCATGCTGAGCATAATGGGCACCGACATGGTCACCAGCAGCTTGTTGACGGGCAGGACGCCCATTTTGTTCTCTTGAGGCTGAAGTTCTTTTTCTTGCATTCGTTTCGCTTCCTTTCCAGGGTTCCGCTTCCCCTGCCTGCGCTGTGCCGCCGGAGCTTGACCCGGCGGAGGTGTCAAAAAAGCGCCGCGCAGGCCCTCACAGGCCCGCAGGCGACGCTTTATGGTAGCATGATGAATTTTTTATGTCAATACGGAACCGAAAAGTTTTGCGGTTTATCCAATGAATGCGGAAAAATTCTTGAATTTCATTGTGTTTCTACCCAATTCTTTCATTCGTATCAGCCCCGCCTTTCCGGGTCAGGTGTACGCCCCGTTCTGCCGCTTCCTATAGAAATAAACGCTCATACGGAAGGACAGCCAAGTCAATCCCACCGCCAGGACGGCGACTGCGGCGGCCACCACGGGCATAGGAATCTCCGGCAGTTCGGGAAGCTCTCCGAAAATACCCATCAGCCCCATAGCCGCGCCAACGCCGGCGCCCATGCAAAGGATCATCGCAAGCCGCCCTTTTTCGGACCCGAACCGATAGAGCATCGGCAGGCCCAGCGCTGTAATGAACAGCATAACGACCGCCAGCATAACGCTCATTTCCGCCGTCTCCTTCCAATCCGCCGCCCCCGTAGTCATACCCCGAAGGAATGCGCCCAGTACGATGATGCCTCCGCCCAGCAGGGTATAGAGGTAGGACAGCAGATATTTGCTCCACACCAGCTGCCCCACCCGATAGGGCAGCATGGCGGCGTAGCGGTCCCATTTGCACCGCTCGTCATAAGCAATGGAGCTCAGCGGCATCATGACTGCCATCATCATGGCATAGGTACTGCCAAAAGCCCCCATCGAGGGCACCATGCTGAATATCAATGCAAGTACCAACAGCAGCCGTCCGGATTTATCCGCCACATAGAGGTCCTTCTTCAAAAGTCCGATCATTTCCGTTCTCCTTTCACCATATACAGAATGATATCCTCCAGATTCGCCCGGTCCACCACCGCGTCCCGGGGCATGAACTCCCGCTCCACCAGAGCCTCCACGCCGTAGGTCCCCACCCGCTTGCCGTGGACGGCCTCCTCGGGAATGTTGGCCAGCTGCTCCCTGGAGCACTTCAGAATGCCGTATTTGTCCAGCAGCACGTCCTTCTCCTCGCACAGCGCCAGCTTCCCCTTGTGCAGAAAGGCGATGTAATCGCAGATGCGCTCCAGGTCGCTGACGATGTGGCTGGAGAGCAGCACCGCGTGGCCCTCCTCGGCGGCGAAGTCCGCGAATACCTCCAGCAGCTCCTCCCGGACCATGGGGTCCAGCCCGCCGGTGGCCTCGTCCAGAAGCAGCAGCCTGGGATGGTGGCTCAGAGCCGCCGCGATGCCCAGCTTCATGGTCATACCCCGGGAGTAGTCCTTGAACTTCTTATCCAGGGGCAGCTCGAACCGCCTGATCCAGCCGTCGTAGGCCGCCTGGTCCCAGTTCTTATAGGTGCCCGCCATGATCTTCCCCATCTGCTTGGCGTTGATGACCTCCGGCACGAAGGTTTCGTCCAGCACCACGCCGATATCCTCCTTCAGGTCCAGGAACTCCCGGCTCCGGTTGTCCCTGCCCAGCACCGTGACGGTTCCGCCGTCCCGCTCCAGGGCGTCCATGATGAGGCGGATGGTGGTGCTCTTTCCCGCCCCGTTCTCGCCTACCAGCCCCAGGACGCAGCCATAGGGCAGATCCAGGTCCAGACCCTCCAGAGCGAAATCCCTGTACCGCTTGGTCAGGCCCCTGATTTCAATCGCATTGGTATCCATTTTGTTTAATCCTCCTCGCTCAATACCTTGAGTATACTATATAACTCCTCCGCCGGCAGATCGATCTGCCGGCTCAGCTCCAAGGCAGCCTGCAGGTGCCGCTCGATTTCCCGGAGATTGCTCTCCCGGGCCAGCTCCAGGTCCTGCTGGGCCACGAAGCTTCCCTTCCCCGCCACGGTCTGGATGAATCCGTCCCGCTCCAGCTCCTCGTAGGCCCGCTTGGTAGTAATCACGCTGATGCGCAAATCCCGGGCCAGGCTGCGGATGGATGGCAGGGGCTCTCCCGGCTGGAGCTTCCCCGTGGCGATCGCCCCCTTGATCTGGCGGCAGATCTGCTCGTAGATCGGCTGTCCGCCGGAATTGCTGATGATGACGTCCAACGCCTCACCTCCGTCTGTTCACCTGTATATAAACAGTATACACAGTATTAACAGTTTGTCAAGAGGTTTTTTTCTCTTCCGCAAAATTTTCCATAGGGTCCGCCGCCCAAAATTTTTTTGAGAGCCCCTTCCATGGATTGATTCCCGGCCGTGTTTGTGCTATACTGTCATGGAATTATTTCCGGAACCGCTATGCCGGCGGATGCGCCGCTTCCGCCGGCGCGGGGAGAGGGGGAACCTATGGACAACGGAAATTATGAGATGCTTTTAAACGCCGTACCGGAAATCCGCGCCTACACCTACCGCAAGATTCTCCACGCGGACCTGGTCCAGGACCGCTGCAGCGTACTGGTTTCGGACCCCGAAGGGTGGCAGCCGGGTGATGGCTCCCTCACCGGCCAGCTGGCGGATTTCGCCAGAAGCGGCGCGATCCATCCCGGGGACATGGACCGCTTCGTGGCCTTCACACGACTTCAGCAGCTGCGTGCCGCCCCCCAAGCGGGACAGGAGGCTCGGACGCTGATCTACCGCCGCCAGGTGCCGGGGGGATACCGCTGGAACCTGATGGAGGTGGTGCCCGACCAGAAGACCGGCGAGGTCCAGTCCGCCATTCTCTGCTTCAAGGATGTCCACGACGCCCTGCGGGAGGGCTTCAAGCTGGCACGCAGCAAGCGGGACATGCAGATGGCGGCTATCCTCAAGTGCCGGTACCAGATGATGAACACCGTGTATCTGGACAGCGGCATGTGCGAGCGCGTCGACCTGCGGCAGGATTACGACCCGGACAAGGTTCTCACCGGCGATTACAGCCTTTACATACAGACCGCCCTGGCCCGGTTCGTCCACCCGGACGACGCGGAGATCTTTCGCTCCACCCTCTCCCTGGAGCATCTGCGGGAGACGGCGGCTACCATCCGGGACTACGGCGAGGAGGTCTGCCAGTACCGCCTCCAGGGCGAGACGCTGCGCTGGATCGAGCTCCACGTGCTCTACGGCCGCCAGAGGGACCAGGTGATGGTCAACATCCTGGGGCAGGATGTCACCGAGGACAAACTGCAGGAGGCCGCCAAGCTCCAGGCCCTGGAGGACCGGGCGTATTTGATCACCAGCCTCAGCAGCCTGTTTTTCTCCACCTATTATATTGATCTGGAGCAGGACTCCTTCCGCGCCGTGACCCAGCAGCGGCGGGTCGGAGACGTGCTGGGGGATGAAATCAACTTTACCGCCGCCCTGCGGCTCTATGCCAACCACTTCATCCATCCCGACGACCGGGAACGCTATCTCTCCGCCATGGACGTGGAGCGTCTCCGCAGGGAGCTGCGGTGGTGGACTCCCTATGTGGCGGTGGAATACCGCAAGCTGCCGGAGGACCCCTCCGCCGGCGCGGAGGCGTACAGCTGGACCCGGGCTACCGCCGTTCTGGCCCGCACCGGCTCGGACGACATGCCGAAAACTGCGGTCTACGTGGCCCGGGACATCACCCGGGAGCTGGACGACCCTGCCAGCGTCCCCCATCACGGTCCTTTTTGAACCGCCGCAGACAGATAACTTGAAACCCATGGAGGAACCTCATGGATAGGATACTGGTCATTGACGACAGCGCCGTACAAATCGAGTTTCTTAACTCGATCCTGAAAAACGATTACGAGATCACCATGTGCCAGACCGCAGCGGACGGGCTCCGCGCCGCCAAGGAGGGGGGCTATTCCCTGATCCTGCTGGACGTGGTGATGCCGGACATGGACGGGTTCACCCTGATCCGGGAGCTGAAAGCCACGGACCTGACCCGGCACGTCCCCGTCATCATGATCACCGGCCTGGCCGACATTCAATACGAGGAGCGGGGGCTCCTGCTGGGGGCGGTGGACTATATCGCCAAGCCCTTCAGCCCGGTGATCATCAAGGCCCGGGTCAACACCCACATCCAGCTCTACCGCTATCAGAACCAGTTCCAGGAGCAGGCCCTGGTGGATCAGCTCACCGGCGTGGCCAACCGCCGGCGCTACGAGGCGGAGAGCGCCGCCAGATGGAAGGACGCTGTCCGTTTCGGACAGCCCTTCTCCCTGTGCATGTTCGATATTGACAAGTTCAAGGTCTATAACGACACCTTCGGCCACCCGGCGGGGGACCGGGTCATTTCTGCCGTAGCCAAGGAGGTTTCCGCCCACTTCCGGCGGGCCACGGACCTGTTCGCCCGGTACGGCGGGGAGGAGTTCGTGGCGGTCTTCGTGGGGGGCGACGGGCAGTCGGCTTTCGAATTCCTCAAGGAGATCCGTCAGGCGGTGGAGGACATGCACATCCCCCATGACCCCTCGGTGGGCAGCTGGGTCACCATCAGCGTAGGCGGCGTCACCCTGCGTCCCAAGGCCGGCGACAGCTTCGACACCTACCTGAAGCTGGCGGACACCATGCTGTACGACGCCAAGCGTCTGGGCCGCAACCAGGTGGTCTGGTCCGACGGCGGCAAGGGGCAGCTGTTGGAGAAATAACCGGAACAGGCGAACGGGAAAAGCGGGAGCGGCGAATTTGTCGCCGCTCCCGCTTGATTTCCGTTCCGTTCGCCGGTACAGCTGCCGGTTTTGTCAAGGGCCGGCGCCCTCCGTTTTCTGCGCCCCCAAACGCCGCACCCCCTCTCCGAAAAATATTGTATGACAAAGGACTTGATACCTATGAGATTTGAAGGAAAAGATACCTTTTATCTGGATGGCGAGCCCTTCCAGATCATTTCCGGCGCCATTCACTACTTCCGGGTCGTCCCGGAATACTGGCGGGACCGCCTGGAGAAACTGAAGGCCATGGGCTGCAACACCGTGGAAACCTATATCCCCTGGAACCTCCACGAGCCCCGGAAGGGCCAGTTCCGCTTCGAGGGCATCCTGGACGTGGCCCGCTTCGTCCGCATCGCCCAGGAGCTGGGGCTATATGTGATCCTCCGCCCCTCCCCCTACATCTGTGCGGAGTGGGACCTGGGGGGACTGCCGGCCTGGCTGCTGGCGGAGGATGGAATAAAGTTCCGGTGCGCCTGCCCGTCCTTCCTGGCCCACGTGGAGGACTACTATCGGACGCTGCTCCCCATCCTGGCCCCCCTCCAGATCGACCAGGGCGGCCCGGTGATCCTGATGCAGGTGGAGAACGAGTACGGCTCCTACAGCAACGACCGGACCTATCTGGCCCGCCTCCGGGACCTCATGCGGGCGGGCGGCGTCACCGTACCCCTCATCACCTCCGACGGCCCTGTGCCGGAGAGCCTCAACGGCGGAACCGTAGAGGGCGTTCTGCCCACCGTCAATTTCGGTTCCCGGCCGGAGGAGCATTTCCGGACGTTAGCGGCCCACCGGCCCGGCACGCCCCTGATGTGTACGGAGTTCTGGATCGGCTGGTTCGACTACTGGGGCAACGGCGGGCACATGCGGGGCAATCTGGAGGAATCGGTCAAGGACCTGGACAAAATGCTGGAGCTGGGCCATGTGAACCTCTATATGTTCCACGGCGGCACCAATTTCGGCTTCATGAACGGCTCCAACTACTCTGACCGCCTCACGCCGGACACCGCCAGCTACGACTACGACGCCCCGCTGACGGAGGACGGGCAGGCCACGGAGAAATACCGGCGGTATCGGGACGTGATCGCCAAGTACCGCGCCATCCCAGAGACGGTCCCGTCCACGGACATCCGCCGCAAAGCCTACGGCGCACTGCCGGTACAGGAGCGGACGGGCCTGTTTCCCGCCCTGGAGGACCTGAGCACGCCGGTTCCCTCCCCCCACCCCCAGTCCATGGAGCGGCTGGGAC
>VSNB01000169.1 GCA_009774055.1 Clostridiales bacterium | reverse complement strand
TCCCCCAACTCCCGCTTGTTTTTCTCTATTATCTGCCTCCCGCCTCCTTTTGTCAAAAGATTTTAAACAGGCTCTAACATCGCCGGAGGTAGTGGTAAGGTTTCGGCTGTAGTGACCGCTACGGTACCCCTGGCGAGTCTCATTTCGCTCATACCGGGCTGCCTGAGTCAGTTTCTCCGCCTCCTGCTCCAGCAGCTCATTCAGCGTTTCTTCCACGCTCCCGCGAACCAGCTCTTTAAGTTGACCCTTGATTACTTCTTCATTTAGCTGTACAATCTTTTCTGACATGGTTTGCTCTCTCCTCTCTGAATGGTGTGTTGCTACTTCATTCTACCAGAGAGCTGCAAACCTTGTCTTTTTTATTTGCGCAACTTATTGTACCTTATCAATCTCTCATAAATTGCTCTTTTGTTCGGGAACTAAACCGGAAACTCAAAACTCATCTATCCTGGTATAATCACAGACTCATGTGTTCACCAGGCTGACTCACTCCTGTCTTGCGCATGGCTTCCCTTGGTAGGTCACAGCATTGACAAACACAGAGAAAAAAGCAAAAAATCCTCCCCCACACCTTGCCATTCCCGCTTTCAACAGTTATAATAGTAATCTAAGAATATCATGGGCGATCAGCAGGGCTTCCTGGAACACATCCCGGAGCTGCAGACTGAAGGCGTTGTTTTCCGTATCGATGTATTGGATGAACAGATGCCTCTGATCCTCCGGCGGCGCGGCCAGCAGCTGGGCCTCTGCGTCTGACACCTGCTGCCGGACTGCCTGGTACGCCTCGTCTGCCAGCTGGGCGGTAAAACGATCTTCCATGATGTATTGGTATAAATGCTCTTGTAAGGGTGTCATAGGCGCCTCCAGTATCTGTTTTATCAGCCACATTATATCACCAAATTTAGTTACAGTCAGGGTTTGTCACTAAATTTGGTTGCTTTCGGCAACCGGCACAAGAAGACGGTCGAATATATGTATGATTCTAAACAAATGCCGATAGGATAAAGAGCAGGGCAAAGCAGCAGGGTAAATCAATAAGGGTCTTGCTCTCCGAATGCCATCTTGGTGTTAATACAGTCGGAAATATCCAACGCGGTAAAGACATGCTCACGTTGAATTTCGCTAAAATTGCGGATTCCCTGGACTGTTCGGTGGATTACCTCTTGGGGCGGACGGACAACCCGGAGATCAACCGCTGATGAATCATAAGCATGTATAGACGCCTCGCCCGCTATACAGGCGGGGCGCGAATTTCAGAACCTATATTCATAGGCGGGGAATGCTGGATGGGCGAGGGATTTTACCTCCCTGTAAGGCAAAAAAATCGCGGGAATACTGGACGTATTTCAGGTTTTTTTAACGCGGCAGGGTGGTATAAGACCCGGCCAGACGGCGTTCAACGCCTGTGAATACAGGTTCTAACACAAGACAGGAAAGCGGCGCGGTCCGCAGGGCCGCAGAAGAGAGAGGATCACAGCCATGCCCCAGGAAACCACCCCCATGATGCAGCAATACTTGAAAATAAAGGAGGAGAACAAGGACGCCATCCTGTTCTTCCGTCTGGGCGACTTCTACGAAATGTTCAACGAGGACGCCCTGCTGGCCAGCCGGGAGCTGGACCTGACCCTGACCACCAGGGACCGGGCGAAGCCCGAGGAGGAACGGACCCCCATGTGCGGCGTCCCCTACCACTCCTGCGACGGCTACATCGCCCGGCTCATCGCTAAGGGCTATAAGGTAGCCATCTGCGAGCAGATGGAGGACCCCGCCGCCGCTAAGGGAATCGTGAAGCGGGACATCCTCCGGGTGGTCACCCCGGGGACTGTGGACGCCTCCCTTCTGGAAGGGGACCGGGCCAACTACATCTGCGGCATCTACATCGATGAGGAAACCGCGGGGCTCTGCTTCTGCGACATCACCACTGGGAAAACCCACGCCACCTCCTTCTCGGGGCCGGATCGGACAGATCATGTGATGAATGAGCTGGGGCGGTTCTCCCCAGCCGAGGCCCTCCTGAACGAGGGGGCCTGGGAGCGGGAGGAGCTTACGGAGCTGCTGAAGGAAAAATTCAGCTGCCGGATGGAAAAGGGCGGGAAGGCCCGGTTCCAGCCGGACGCCGCCCGCCGCCTGGTGGAAAAGCAGTACGGCCCGGAGTCCGCCGGGCAGCTGCCCAACGATGCCGCCGTCATGGCCCTGGGGGGTCTGCTGGGGTATCTGTACGAGACGCAGAAGACGGACCTCAGCCACATCAGCGAGCTGGAATACTACGAGCAGGGCCGGTTTATGGAGCTGGACTTAAACGCCCGGCGGAACCTGGAGCTTACCGCCACCATGCGGGGCAAGGAGAAGCGGGGGAGCCTGCTGTGGGTGCTGGACAAGACCAAGACCGCCATGGGGGGAAGGCTGCTGCGGAGCTGGCTGGAGCGGCCCCTGCTCAGCGTGACGGCCATCAACCGGCGGCTGAACGCCGTGGACGCCCTGGTGAAGGACGCTATGGGGCGGGAGGAGCTGATCTTCGCCCTCCAGGGCATCGGTGACATGGAGCGGCTCATTGGCCGGGTGGTCTACGGCAGCGCCGGGGGACGGGACCTGGCCTCCCTCCGGGGGGCGGCGGAGAAGCTGCCCAATCTGAAGGACAAGCTCTCCCCCTTCTCCGGCGGGCGGCTGGGGGAGCTGGCCCGGGATCTGGACTGCCTGGAGGACGTGTACCAGCTGCTGTGCCGGGCCATCGTGGACGAGCCCCCCTTCTCCGTCCGGGAGGGCGGGTTCATCCGGGACGGCTACGATGCCGAGGTGGACCGGCTGCGGGGAATCCTCAGCGGGGGCAAGGGCGTCATCGCCGAAGTGGAGGCCAGGGAGAAGGAGAAAACCGGCATCAAAAGCCTGAAAGTGGGCTATAACAAGGTATTCGGGTATTACATCGAGGTCAGCAAGTCCTACTACGACCTGGTACCGGAGACGTACATCCGCAAGCAGACCCTTGCCAACTGCGAGCGGTTCATCACTCAGGAGCTCAAGGATCTGGAGCACACCGTCCTCACTGCCAACGACCGGGTAACGGCGCTGGAGTACGACCTGTTCACGGCGCTGCGGCAGCAGCTGGGGGAGCAGATGGGACGCATCCAGGCGGCGGCGGGCGCCGTAGGGGAGCTGGACGCGCTGTGCTCCTTCGCCGCCGCGGCGGCGAAGAACGACTACTGCCGCCCCGTCATAGACGAGAGCGGCGTGATCGAGATCCACGACGGGCGGCACCCCGTGGTGGAGAAGATGCTGAAAAACAGCCTCTTCGTGCCAAACGATACCTATATGGGGGAGAAGGAGGACCGCCTCGCCATTATCACCGGGCCCAACATGGCGGGAAAATCCACATATATGCGACAGGCGGCACTGATCACTCTGATGGCCCAGATCGGATCCTTCGTGCCCGCCAGGGCGGCGCGGATCGGGATTGTGGACCGGATCTTCACCCGCATCGGGGCCAGCGACGACCTGGGCGCGGGGCAGTCCACCTTCATGGTGGAGATGACCGAGGTGTCGGACATTCTGCGGCACGCCACCAGCAGGAGCCTCCTCATCCTGGACGAGATCGGCCGGGGGACCAGCACCTTTGACGGCATGAGCATCGCCCAGGCGGTGCTGGAATACTGCGGCCGGAAGCTGGGGGCCAAGACCCTTTTCGCCACCCACTACCACGAGCTGACGGAGCTGGAGGGCAGGCTGCCCGGAGCGAAGAACTACAACATCGCCATCAAGAGCCGGGGGGACGACATCGTGTTCCTGCGAAAGATCGTCCCCGGCGGGGCGGACCGGAGCTACGGCATCGAGGTTGCCAAGCTGGCAGGCCTGCCGGACGCGGTGGTGAAGAAGGCCAGGGCCATCCTCAAGGACCTGGAGGGCCAGTCCGGCAAGATGCCGCCGCTGCTGGCCGCGCCCAGGGAGGAGCAGGTATCCCTGGCGGCGTTAGGAGAGGCGGAGGTCATCGACCGCCTCCGGCGGACCCAGCCGGATACGCTGACGCCGATTGAGGCAATGGGCCTGCTGTACGAGCTGAAGCAGAAGCTGCAGTAGGAGAAGGGAGACGGATATGGCGAGGCGGAGCGTTCCGGCGGGTATGACCCAGGGAGAGAAGATTCGGGGAGGCTGTCTGCTGGCGGTATATTTCGCGGCGCTGCCCCTGGCGGCGGACCCGATGTTCGACCTGCTGGAGAAATGGCTCCGCATCGCGCTGGGGGAGGCCGTGCGGAACGCGGCGTACTACTACATTTTGTTTGCCCTGACGCTGATCGCCTTCTGGGGCTGGCTGGGACGGGCGGTCAGGGCCGCGTTGGACCGGCCGGGGGGTTTTTTCCTCACGGTTGGCGTGGGGCTGGTGGCGTTTTATGGACTCAATGAAATTGTTTTCCGCGTTTTTCAAATATTCTCTATCGGGCAGGAAAATCTGAACGACCAGACGATCCTGGCGCGGATCGGCTCCGCGCCCCGCAGTACCATTCTGATACTGGTTTTTCTTGCTCCCATAGTGGAGGAGGCTGTTTTCCGGGGGTATATCTTCGGAAATCTTCGGGAGCTGAGCCGCCCGGCGGCATACCTCGTCAGCTGCTTTTTGTTTGCCTTTATCCATGTATGGCAGTTTGTTGCGGTTCATCGTGATTTTTCTTATCTGCTGGTGATGGTGCAGTATTTTGTGCCGGGGGCTGTGATGGCGTGGACCTTTGAAAGGTCTGGAAGCATTTGGGGGAGTATTCTGCTTCATTGCGCCGTCAATGGACTGGCGGTCTGGAGCATTCTGTAATCTAATCTTCGCGCCCGTTGGGCGCGAACGGGAAATTTTTCTCGAATTGGCCCGGGACCTGTGCGGCCACTCGATGTGGCCATCGCAGAATCGTTGCTTCTTTTCGCTCGCGCGAAAAGAAGGCCCCGCCGCCGTCGAGGCGGCAAAGGTAAAATAAGATTTATGCCGGGGCCGCCCCGCAGGGGCGGCAAAATTCTCTTGCAATTCTTTGGCCCGTGTGTTATAACGTGCAAAGAATCTTTTTCAAAATTTTACCAACGGAGATCTCTATGGAAGAACAAACCTACCACTTTTTTACGCCCGACGAAATCAACCAGCTCTCCCGCATCGAGGAGGCCGCCCGGGCAAACGAATATCTATACCGTATTCTGGACATCGGGCAGAATATGCTCCAGTGCGGCGGCGAGGTCAGCCGGGTGGAGGACAGCATCCGGCGGCTGTGCCTCTCCTTCGGCGCGGAGCGGGCCGATGTGCTTACCATTACCGCCAGCATTTCCGTTACCATCTACGCCCGCCGCTTCGGCGCGGTGACCCAGACCCGGCGGATTACCGGCGGGTCCTACGACCTGCAGCGCCTGGAGCAGCTCAACCAGCTCAGCCGGCGGATCTGTGCCCAGCACCTGAGCCTGGAGGACACGGAGCGGGCCCTGGACGCCATTATGGCTACGCCGCAGTACGGATTCAAAATGCAGGTATTTACTTATGCGCTGGTTTCCGCCTCCTTCTCCCTGTTCTTCGGGGGAAGCTGGCTGGACGCGGCGGCGTCGGGGGTCATCGGCGTGGCGCTGAAATGCCTGGACCGGATGATCCGGAGGACGGAGGCCAACGCGTTCTTGTCGGCTCTGCTGTGCTCCTGCCTGGGCGGCCTGCTGGCAGGGCTGGCAGTACGGTTCGGGCTGGGCGACAACGTGGACATGATCTCTATCGGCAACATCATGCTGCTTATTCCCGGAGTGGCGCTGACCAACTCCCTGCGGGACATGTTCAGCGGGAATACAATTTCCGGATTGATGCGGTTTATTGAGGCGATCCTGCTGGCGCTGACGATCGCTTTCGGCTTCGCCCTGGCGGCAAGCCTGGTGTAAGGAGGCGGAGCGGATGAGGGATATTGTCATACAGTTAGTTACGGCCTTCGCCGGGTCGCTTGGATTTGCGCTTCTGTTCCACGTGCGGCGGGAAAAGCTCCTGCTGGCCAGCCTGGGGGGCCTGTTGGCCTGGGGCGTTTACCTGCTGATGGGGCTGGCTACAGACCAGGATGTGGTGCGGTATTTTGTGGCGTCGGTGGCGCTGGCGGTTTACGCGGAGAGCCTGGCACGGGTCGTGAAATGTCCGGCGACGCTGTTTATCGTCACGGCGTCGATCCCATTAATTCCAGGCGGGTCTCTTTACCACACCATGCAGTCTTTTATGGAGGGGAATTTTTCCGCCTGCTCGGAGCAGGGGCTGACAACGGTTTTATTGGCGGTAGCTATTGCCGTGGGGATGCTGTTTCCTACTTCTATTTTTCAATTGGTGCGGAGAATCAGACAGCAGTAATCTTCGCGCCCTTCGGGCGCGAACGGTAAATTCTTCTCGAATCGGCCCGGGGGCTGCGCGCCCCCGGACCCTGCGCCTACTTTTGGCCCGCGCCAAAAGTAGGCAAAAACGCGCTTGAACCTACGGTTCAAGACTCCCTTAACGGGCAGGCGCGTGCGCGCCTTTGCCCTATACGGGGGTTAAAGGACTGTGCGGTGCTGATTTGATAGGCGAAGCCTCCGAGTTTCCGGTCCTACGGGTATCTAATCTAGGGGCTTGGCGGTTGACCAACTCCGCCTGCCGGCCTGTTAAAGGGGTAGAGTCTGCTACGGGGGCCTTCTACCGCAAGTGCCCCGGGAGCTCCAGCGTGTAAAACGGTAGGGTCTGCCGTTTACATCCTCAAATAGACGCTTCGCCCAATCCATGGGAGCCGCCTGCATCAGACCGGACAGACTCCAGTGGAAGCGCAAAAACAAACACCCCCGTAATCCAGGAAGGTTCTTAGGAAACGTAGTTTCCTAAGCGACCTGGATTGTGCAATGACCGCATCGAGCGGTCATGCACAATCCATTCTGCGCGGCCACTCGATGTGGCCGTCGCAGA
>VSNB01000168.1 GCA_009774055.1 Clostridiales bacterium | reverse complement strand
CGGACCTTCCGGTTTTTCTTTGACGATCCCTGGAACGTCCGGTTACGCCGCCTGCTGCTGGTCAGCCAGTACGCCGACCCCCGCTGTCGGAACCTCTTCCGGCAGCTGTACCGGGACAAGTGCGTCCGCATACAGGCTTACATCTTCTCCGCTCTGATGGATGCCGGAGAGTTCCGCCGGGAGGACCCGCTGACGGTGGCGGCGGAGTTCCACGGCCCTATGTTTATGTGGATTCTTACCTGCGACAGCTATGAGGAGGCCCGGCCTTTGGTCCAGGCTCATGTGGAGCAGTTCATAAGAAATTATGGGGGGAGGCCCCAAAAATGAAAATCTGCGCCGTCTATGGAACCGAACGCAAGGGGTGTACTTGGCACATTGCGCAGGAGGTCCTTACCCGGCTTCCGGAGGCGGAGGTCACGGAGTTTTACCTGCCCCGGGACTGCCCGGACTTCTGTATTTCCTGCTTTCGGTGCTTTATCGAGGAAAACCGCTGTTATCACAGCGAGGGAGCGCGGAGGATTCTGTCCGCCCTGCTGGCTGCGGACGTAATCCTCCTGTCTTCACCGGTATACGCTCTTCACCTCTCGGGGCAGATGAAAACCTTTTTGGATCACTACGCCAATATGTGGATGGTCCACAAGCCCAATGAAGAAATGTTCCACAAACAGGCGGTAGTCATTGCCGCCGCCAGCGGGCCGGTATACCGCGCCGCCCTGCGGGAAATGAAAGACAGCCTGGACTTCTGGGGCGTGGCCCGCACCTATACAATGGGCTTCGCCCTGATGGAGATCAGCTGGGACCGCCTCTCCGCCAAACTCAAGCAGAAAATCGCACGCCGGTCGGAACGGACGGCGGCAAAGCTAGAGCGGGGCGTCTCCGGGCCGGGGCCGAAGGTTCGGTTTTTGTTTCACGCCATGCGTCTGGCGCAAAAATATGCATGGCCGGATTCCCTGGACGCCAGATGGTGGCGGGAACACGGCTGGCTGGGCCGGAAGCGGCCCTGGGAAAAGGAGAATATGCAATGAACAGAATTCTTATCATTTATCACAGCAAAACCGGTTTTTCCAAACGCTATGCCCAGTGGCTGGCGGAAGAATTGAACGGCCGGATCCTTCCCTTCCGGGACCGGAAGAGCGCAGATTTAACCGAGTACGATACCATCATTCTGACCGGCGGCCTCTACGCCGGACAGATGTCCGGTCTGAAATGGCTGAAAAAGCAGCTCCCCGCCCTGGCGGGCAAGCGTCTGGCCGCTGTGGCGGTGGGGTGCGCTCCCGTCGGTATCCCCGGGCAGGCCGAGAGCATGGCGCAGCTCTTCAGCGGCACGCCGGAAATCCAGGGCTTCTACTGCCAGGGAGGCTTGGACTATGAGCACATGGGCGCGGTGGACCGGGCCATGATGGCCGCCCTGCGGGCGGTGCTGAAGGCCAAGCCGGATCAGGCGGAGATGCTGGCGGGTATCGCAAAATCCTTTGACGGGACCAGAAGGGAGTACCTGGAGCCGGTAATCCGCTGGGCCGGACAGGCGCAGCCGGCGGAATAAGCGAAAAGTTGACAAAATCCCCTCTCTTGCATATAATAAGCTTCGAACGATTGTCAGCGGACAGAGAGGTGGAAGCTATGCTGAAAGAATATATGTCCAAACTGCCCTTCCTGCAGATATCCCAGAACAAGGCTCGCAGGAAAGAGCAGACGGCGGAAAAAAACGAGCCGCCCGTGGAGGAGGCGGAGAGGGAGGAAGAGGTCCTGTGGCCCGAGGGGGCCCCCTTCGAGTCCGGAGCCCAGGAGGCGGAGACGCCGGAAGCGGACCAGCCTGCGGAACCGGAACAGCCGGAGCAGCCGGACCTGTTCGCCGCTGGTAGGGACGCCTACCGGGCCGGGGACTACGAGTCGGCGCTGGCGGCATTCCGGCAGGCGGCGGAGCAGGGCCACGCCGAGGCGCAGTTCCTTTGCGGTCAGATGTACCGGCGGGGGATTGTCGCTGAGAGCGATGACAAGACGGCCCTGCTCTGGTATAAGCGAGCGGCAAAACAGGGACATATGGGAGGCCAGCTGGCCTGCGCTCTTTGCTTCGAGGAGGGCCGGGGCGCGGAAATGGACTTGAAGCGGGCCCTGTACTGGTATGAGCTGGCGGCTAAGCAGGGGTCTGTGGACGCACAGCTGAAGTGCGGCTGTATGTACTACGGCGGCCGGGCGGAGACGCGGAATCCGAAAAAGGCCCGCCGCTGGCTGGAAGCCGCGGCGGAAAACGGAAACCAGGAGGCCCGGAAGCTTTTGGAGGAGCGGTTTTAACGCAATAGGGAAGAGGCGAAGCTACGGCTTCGCCTCTTCTCCGTATATCTTTCCAAAAATGCGGCACAACTATAGCAAGCTTCAGAATTCACGGCAAAAAAGGAGAGGAGGGCAAAGCGCGCAGGGCAAGGCGGAGGACGCGGGCGGGCTGGCGCCCGCCAAGGACGACAACGCAGCCATGCGCGCTTTGTACCCACGAACTTTTGCCGGGTATTCTGATGATTGCTATAGGCAGACGCCAGACTGACTAAACGGAACAGGAGAGTACTGCTATGAACACGAATCCCAGAAAAGCGGCCATTGTGGGCTGCGGCTTTGTAGGCGCTTCCATCGCCTTCCGATTCCTGCAGCAGGGATTGTTTTCCCATCTGGTGCTGCTGGACGCCAACCAGGAGAAGGCGGAGGGGGAAGCTATGGACCTCAGCGACGGCCTGCCGTACGGCTCGGCCATGGAGATCACGGCGGGGAGCTACGACGACATTGCCGACTGCGCCCTCGTCGTCATCACGGCCGGAGCCAACCAGAAGCCGGGGGAGAGCCGCCTGGACCTGATCGGCCGGAACATCGCCATTCTGCGCTCCATTATCGGGGAGATTACCGCCAGGGAATTCGGCGGGATTCTCCTCATTGTGTCCAACCCGGTAGACGTGCTGACTTACGCGGCCTGGAAGATGTCCGGCTACCCCAGGGAGCGGGTCATCGGGTCCGGGACGGTACTGGACACCGGGCGGCTGAAGCAGCTGCTGGGGGAGGAGCTGCGGGTTGACAGCCGGAATATCCACGCCTTCATCATCGGCGAGCACGGCGACAGCGAGCTGGCGGTATGGAGCGAGGCCAATGTGTCCGGCCTTGCCCTGGAGGACTTCTGCCGCATTCGCGGGCAGGCGCTCCGCCCCGGTGATATGGACCGGCTGTACCGGGAGGTGCGGGACAGCGCCTATGAGATCATCCGCCGGAAGGGCGTCACCTGCTACGGCATCGCCATGGCGGTGGGCCGCATTGCCTCCTGCATTGTCAAGGACGAGCATGCGGTACTGCCCATTTCCGTGGCGCTGGACGGACAGTACGGCTTGAACGGCGTGGCCCTGAGCCTGCCCTCCCTGGTGGGCCGAGGCGGGCTGGAGGAAATCTTGGAGATCCCCTTGAGCCCTGAGGAGCAGCACGCGCTGGACGTCTCCGCACGGCAGATGCTTGAGGCTATCGCGGCCCTGGGCGGCCAGATGGATGCGCCCCGCACGGCGGTCACCGTCTGACACGCAAAAAAATCCGGTATCTTTCGATACCGGATTTATTATGGAAATGTCAGGATCAGCCGGCGGACTTCGCCATCTCAACCAGCTGCTTAAAGGCGCCCTCGTTGTTGACGGCCAGCTCGGCGAGCATCTTGCGGTCGATGGCCACGCCGGCGGTCTTCAGACCGTGCATGAAGGTGGAGTAATTCATCCCGTTCATCTTGCAGGCGGCGCTGATGCGGGTGATCCACAGGCGGCGGAAGTCTCTCTTCTTCAGGCGGCGTCCCGTATACGCATAGGTCAGGGACTTCATCACCTGCTGGTTTGCCATCTTGAAATGCTTGCTCTTAGCGCCCCAATAGCCCTTGGCCATCTTGAGGATCTTATTCCGTCTCTTGCGGGTCATCATCGCGCCCTTAACTCTTGCCATTGTAAAAAGCCTCCTATTCTAAAGCGTATCGTTATTTCTTACTTGTAAGGGATCATCTTGCGGATGGCGGATTCGTTGGTCACGTCGGCATAGCCGCCAGCGCGCAGACGACGGGTACGCTTGGTATCCTTCTTGGTGAGGATGTGGCTCTTAAAGGCCTTGGCCCGCTTGACCTTGCCGGTCTTGGTCAGGTTGAATCTCTTCTTGGCGCCGCTGTGGCTCTTCAGCTTAGGCATAATTGTGTAACTCCTTCCGTATTCCTTGTTGCAATTGCAAAAACCTGCTTATTTCTTGGGGGAGAGGAACATGGACATATTCCGGCCCTCCAGCTTGGCTCCCTTATCGACGTTGGCGATTTCGGCGCATTGCTCCGCAAACTTGTCCAGGAGCTTCCGGCCGATGTCGGTATGGGCCATTTCCCGGCCGCGGAAGCGGACGGAAACCTTCACCCGGTTCCCCTCGGTCAGGAATTTCTGCGCGTTCTTCAGCTTCACGTTGAAGTCGCCCACGTCGATGCCGGGGGACATGCGGATCTCCTTGATCTCCACCACATGCTGGTTCTTCCGAGCCTCTTTTTCCCGCTTGCCCTGCTCGAACCGGAACTTTCCGTAGTCCATAAGCTTGCACACCGGGGGATTGGCCTGGGGGGAAATTTTCACCAGATCCATGCCCTTCTCATCGGCGATGCGCAGCGCCTCGTCTGCGGACATAATCCCCAGCTGCTCGCCGCCGCTGCCGATCAGGCGCAGCTCCTTGTCACGGATGTCCTCATTCAGTTGATGTGTTGCAATGCTAATAACCGAAGCACCTCCTTCAACATTCTGAACCTGCGCAGGCGACCGGAAACGCGGACGGACCTCTTCCAACGGGCGGGATCCTTCTGGGCACGGCGGAGAGGGCCGGGCGTTCGCGGCAGTATGTGCAGATTCTTAGCCAACAAACACGAACAAAACAAAAAGCGCGGATGCCAACCTGCACCCGCACGAACACACGCGTCCCGCTGCCGGGACGCCGCCTGCCGTATAAACCTCTTCACATCCGCTGGAGGTGAGGCGGGTGCACCCTGCCTGCTTTGTTTTCTCAATTACTATACCAGCATTTTCTGCCGTTGTCAAGGAGTTTTTTCAGAATCCTCTATAAAAAGTACCCGCACGGCGCGGCAAGGCCATGCGGGTGCTTATCCGATACGGAAAACCGCCGGTTACGCTCCCGAGGGAAGCATGGACATCAGATCCACAGCTTGGAGACGGAGATCTCCTGATAGATCCGCTCGATGGCCTCGGCGAACATGGGAGCCACTGTTAAGTACTTGATCTTGCTGGAAAGGCTGGGATCAATGCTGGCAATGGTGTCAAGGAAAGCCAGTTCCTTGATGACGCTACCGTTTATCCGCTCAATGGCGGGGCCGGAGAGGACGCCGTGGGACGCGCAGGCGTACACGTTTCGCGCGCCGCCCACCTCTACAATGGCCTTGGCCGCGTTGCACAGGCTGCCCGCCGTGTCCACCATGTCGTCGAAGAGGATGCAGTCCTTGCCCTCCACGTCGCCGATGACGTTCATCACCTCGCACTGGTTGGCTTTCTGCCGGCGTTTGTCCACGATGGCAAGATTCATGTGCAGCTTCTGGGCAAAGGCCCGGGCGCGGGATACGGAGCCCACGTCGGGGGAGACAACGATCATTTCCTCGCACTTCTCACCGAACTTCTTGGCATAGTAGTCCACGAAAATGGGATTGCCAAGCAGATTGTCCACGGGGATATCGAAGAAGCCTTGAATCTGGGCGGCGTGGAGGTCAAGGGTCAGCACCCGGTCCGCGCCGGCGGCGGTGAGCATGTTTGCCACCAGCTTGGAGGAAATGGGGTCCCGGGCCTTGGTCTTGCGGTCCTGGCGGGCGTAGCCGAAGTAGGGCATGACCGCCGTGATGCGCCCCGCCGAGGCCCGCTTCATGGCGTCGATCATGATGAGCAGCTCCATCAGATGATCGTTGACGGGACTGCTGGTGGATTGGACCAGGAATACGTCGGAGCCCCGGACGGACTCATAAATAGAGGCGCATACCTCGCCGTCGGCAAAGTGGCTGATATCGGAGTTGCCCAGCTGAATGCCGATCAGGCGGCAGATCTCCTTTGCCAGGTTGGGATTGGAATTGCCGCTGAAAACCTTCATGTCTTTCCCGTGTGAAATCATTTCCAACATCCTCTTTTCATCATAATCAGTTTTGGGTATGGACGAACGGGGGATACAGGTTCTTAGAACCTATATTCACAACCGTTGAACGCCGTCTGGGCGGTCTTTTTCCCGCCATACTGCATCGCTTTTCCTTGCAATCCGCCAGGATTGCTGCGGAAAATCTCCTTGTCTGACGAGAAAAATCCTCGCCCATACGGCATCCCCCGGTTATGAATACAGGTTCTTACTTCTTCTTGTTGAGCTCCCGCCGGGTCTTGGCCCAGCCGGGCTTGTTCTCCTGGCGCACCCGGGAGATGGCCAGGGCGTCGGGCTCCACGTCCTGTGTTACCGTCGTTCCGGCGGCGATGTACGCGCCCTCTCCAACGGTGACGGGGGGAACCAAGTTGGTGTTGCAGCCGATGAAGGCGTTGTCGCCGATGACGGTACGGTGCTTCCGGAAGCCGTCGTAGTTGGAGGTGATGGTGCCGCAGCCGAAATTCACCCCCGCGCCCACATCGGCGTCTCCCACATAAGTAAGATGGCTCATTTTGGTCCCGGGACCGAAGACCGCGTTCTTGATCTCCACATAAGCGCCCACTTTGCAGCTGTCGCCCACTTTGCAGCGGGGGCGGATATGGGCGAAGGGTCCCACGTGCACGTCCCGGCCCAGGACGCTTTCGTTGACCTGGGAGGCGTTGACCACGGAGCCGCTGCCGATCTCGCAGTCCGTAATCATGGCGTTTGGGCCGATCTCGCACTTCTCCCCGCTGACCGTGTTTCCCCGGAGG
>VSNB01000167.1 GCA_009774055.1 Clostridiales bacterium | reverse complement strand
ATGGAGGAACTGACGAAAACCAGCCGAATCCTCTCCGTCTACCACCTGTTCCTCAACTGCCAGGAGGTCTCCTTCCAGGAGCTGAAGCAGCAGTTTGAAGTCAGCGAAAAGACCTCCCTCCGGGACATCCGCCTGCTGGAGCGGGCGGGGGTCCTGGAGACCCGCTATGACCGAAATGCCAAGGCCTTCTATCCGGTGAGTCTGGAGGTTCGGCCCATGGCGGAGGAGAAAAACCAGACCCGGCGGAAATACCTGGAACGGATCCGCCGCCTGTGCCTTCTCATGGTCCGGATGGCGGAGGAGGACGACTCTGACGGCATGAACAAGCGGGAGCTCTACCGGGAGCTTTTTCCGGACTGCTCCGACCGCACCCGCCAGCGGGATTTTCAAGAGCTGGAGAAGCTGGGCTACCGCGCCTCATACAGCCGGGAGTGGCCGGACGAGCCGGGGCGGTGGTCCTATGAGATCCCGGGTGCCTATGAGCTTATGACGATGCCGAGGGTGAGGTGGTAACATGTGGAAATATGTTGAGCTGCCCGAGGAGATCGGCGGGCCGGAACAGCGAGAAACGCTCATCCGGCAGTTTGCCGAGGAAAAAATGCGGGAGTATGACGGGGCGGTGTTTTTCTGCATTTCCCGTGCGGATAAGGAACGCCGTCTCACCTTCCGGCAGGCGGCTGCCTCGCTGGGCTACAGCGCCCGCGACGGAAGGGCTACGGCTACCGCTTGGAGGGCGCAGACTTTAGCGGAACGAGCCGGAAAGAACGTCCTGTTTGTAGACCCCGCGATGCAGTCATATCTGGAAGAGTACCTGGATATCTGCCCTGCCGGATCGCGGCATGTGCTGATCTACTGCCATCGCAAGGGAAATGGCCCTTCCCCGCGTATGAGCGCCTTTATGGACTTTTGGGAAGAGTATGGTGTGGATATCTGGGACTTGGGCGAGCAATGAATCTGCGAAGGCTGGAAGCATGACAACAACAAGCGAGCATCTGCCTGTATGCAATATAACTGAGCCTGCAGCATGGAGCGGCCTTTGGTGGCTGCTGGATGTGGAGACCAGCGGGCTGAACCGGCAGGAGGACGATATCATTGCCCTGCGACTGGCCTGTATGGAGGACTTCAGTATCACGGAGGAGCGGGAGATTTTGATCCGTCCGCGCCAGCCGCTCAGTCCCTGAGCGGAGAAACTGACCGGCATCATCAACCAGGCTCTGGAACAGGCGCTCTCCCCTGACGAGGCAGTCAGCCAGTTGGAAGAACTGGACGGCCCCTTTTTGTTCCTTGACAGGGACTTTACCCTGCCGTTTTTGCAAAACGCCTATCTCAGGTGCGGGCGGGAGTTTGCTCTCCCCTGCCTCCTGCTGGATCGTCTCACCGCCATGCTGCTGGGATGTTCACCCAGACAGAGGGCGGATGCCTTTCTGGAGCAGCTTCCGCCGCCTGACGGCCTGGGCGGTATGCCGCCCCACAATACTGATCTAAGGAAACTCTATGAACTGTCCCTGGCTGTATTTCGTGTTTTGGAAGAAACGCACCACATTCAGAACACCGCGCAGCTGAACGATTTCAAGGATGGTGAAAATCATGATGTTTGAAGACGCCGTAAAAAACGGGATACTGGGCCTCGTTGTGGGTGACGCCCTGGGCGTGCCGGTGGAGTTCCGTTCACGGGAGGAACTGAAACGCGATCCCGTAAACGGGATGCGGGCCTATGGAACCCATCACCAGCCCGCCGGAACCTGGTCGGACGACTCCTCCATGGCCCTGTGCCTGCTGGAGAGCCTGACGAAGGGCGTGAACTACACAGACATGATGACACGGTTCCGGCGCTGGGCGGACGAGGGGTACATGACCCCCTACGGGAAAGTCTTTGACATAGGCATCGCCACCCAGCAGGCGCTGGCGAGGTTTGCCCACGGTACTCCCCCGTTGGAATGCGGCGGCATTGGCGAACGGGACAACGGTAACGGCTCGCTGATGCGCATTCTGCCTATGGCTCTGTATCTCCACCGTACCATGGGGCCGGACTTTCCACGGATGGCTGAGGCCTACCAGATCATCCACAACGCCTCCGCCCTCACCCATGCCCATCCCATCAGCCTGATGTCCTGCGGGCTATACTGCGCCGCTGCTAATGAGCTGCTCTGCGGAAAAACCAGTGTGTGGGGCGGGATCAAGACCGCCAAAGAGTTCTACCACGATCAGCCGAAGTTCGCGTCCCATCTGGACACCTTTCAGAGGATCGAACCCGATTTCCTCCCCGCCCTGCCCAAGTCAGAGATCAGCAGCGGCGGATACGTGCTCCACACACTGGAAGCCGCGCTGTGGTGTCTGGAGCGGCACGACAGCTTCCGCACCTGTCTGCTGGAGGCCGTCAACCTGGGGGAGGACACAGACACGACAGGCGCTGTGGCCGGAGGGCTGGCCGGGCTGAAATATGGAGATGATATACCGGAGGATTGGATTTCTGTCATTGCCCGCCGGGAAGAGATTGAAGGCCTGTGCGGGACCTTTTCCCAGTCATTCGAGGAGGGACGAACATGCTGATCAAAAATATGGAGTATCTTTCCCGGCACCTGCGCTGCACTGATGAGGAAAAGGACGCCTGCCTGGAGACAGTTGCGGTGATCCTCCACTTCTGGACGGATGTCCGAAAAAATGGCGTGCTGGCCATTGGGGGCGACCATGCAGATCAGAACCCAAATCCTTTTTTCCGCACCTGCCTGCATGATGCCATCGAATTGGTGAGTACGGATGATGAACTGCTGCTTGAGGACTTGTTCGCTCAGTATCTGATCGCCGGGGATTACACTGGAGCCGGCTTTCTGCAAAATGTGGTGATTGCCGAGGGGATCCTGGCATACTTGAGGTTTCTCCATGAGCATGAGGATGGAGGGAGCTTCCGGCAGTGGGGAGACCGGCTGGCTCTGGCTGTAGGGGGATATTTCGGCGTGGAATATCGGGAAAAGCTCCGTAAAACCATCCGCCAGGAGATTCGGAAGCGAGAACGTGAGGTCAAAAAGACTTCCCTCCTGCCGGAGTTTGACGCATTGGCAGAGCTCTCCCTTCCGCTGTGCGAAAAGCTGCTTCGAGATACATATGATGATCATTATGCTTATGGAGATCGTACCGTTGCGCTTGCTTTGAAATATGCCAGCGGCGCGGTACAGGATCATATTTTATCCGTTCTCTCCCCGGAAGAACGGGAGGCATTGGAGATCGAAATGGACGCGTGTCTCCTCGTACGGCAGACAGATGTAGAACGCGCCCAGCGGGAGATCCTGGCGGCTGTCGGGGCCTGGGAGGCGATGGACTGAATTACGTGATGTCCGATCTCCACGGCTGCTTTGACAAGTACAAGGAGATGCTGTCCCTCATTGACTTTGCGCCGAGAGACACCCTCTATGTGCTGGGGGACGTGATCGACCGGGGGCCGGACGGCATTAAAATTCTACAGGACATGATGCTCCGCCCCAACGTGTTCCCCCTCCTGGGCAACCACGAGTTCACCGCCGCCATGTGCCTCCCGTGGCTGATGAAGGAGGTCACCGACCAGAGCCTTGCCGCCCTGGACGAAACTCAGATCGCCGCCCTCAGTGAGTGGATCGCCAACGGGGGCGGCGTCACCATCCGGAGCCTCAAGGAGCTGAGCCAGGAGGAGCGGGAGGATGTCCTGGAATATTTTCAGGAGATGGAGCTGTTTGCCCAGGTCAGGGCTGGGGGCAGAAATTTTGTGCTGCTGCACTCCGGGTTAGGCCATTTTTCCCCGGACAAGGCACTGGAGGACTACGAGCTTGAGGATTTCCTGTTTGGCCGGCCCGAGCTGGACACAGTCTATTACCCTGACAAAATTCTGGTGTTCGGCCACACCCCCACCCGACTCCTGGGCGGCGGGGACAAGATCCTCCGGCGGGAGACCTGGATCGACATCGACTGCGGCTGTGTGTTCCAGGGTGGACGGCTGGGCTGTCTGTGCCTGGATACCATGGAGGAATTTTACGCATGAACCCCTTGCGCCGCAACAGGTTCACGTACATTACTTAAATTGCTAACTTCGGCGAAGGCCTGCGCCTGGCCAAGGACCGCATGTCCGAGAAGAACAACATCTACTTCACCAACCCCTCCTTCGACCGCTGACCTCTTCCCATCAAAAGGCAAAACAACCGGCGCAGTCACCGGCAAACGCCGCTGGCCGCGCCGGCCTTATTTTTCCCTCCCGCTGCTGCGCATAAGAACCTCTCGTCCCCCGTCGCCTGCGGAAGCTGCGGCAAATGCATCCAGAAACCCGCCATGGAGCTTTTCCTCCGCCTGTCTCCTGGCTTCCACAGCGTCCTCAAACCGCGGGTAGCAGCCTAGATAATACCGCTTTCCCTTAAAGCAGATCGAGGCGCGCCATACCCCCTTCCCCTTCCGCCAGTCTACGCCCGGTACGCCGCTGGTGTTATTGCGCCGTACGTTCTTACTGCGCAGCATTTCCACGCACGTACCGTCCACATAGGTCAGCCCCCTGACCACGCCGGGCTCCTGACAGCCGCAGCTGGTCACATGCCCGCCCCGCAGGTGGCAGGTTTTCGCCGCCAGCTCCCGTCCGCAGTCGCACCGGCACAGCCACGCCGTCCGTCCACCGATATTCTCCACAGGATGCAGAACCGTCAGCTTCCCGAACCGATGTCCGGTCAGATCCAGCTTCTTTCTTGAATGGGCCATAGCCGCGCTCCCTCCCGGCGACAAAATTTCCATTTTGCAGGCAAGTTTACATAAGATGAACCGGTTTTGTACGTCTGCGCGTGGATAGCGTCAGTTTTTTCTTGCCACAATTATAGCATACCAGTTTTATATACGGCAATTGCTTTTTTGGATTTTGTAAAATACAGAAAAAGGGCGCAATCACCCAGGGGCTGCAGACGCTGTTTTTTGCAGTCCCTGGGTGATTGTGCCTTTAAGGGCTCCGCGCTTCCCGTAAGCCGCTGCAGGACAGATGGGTCTGACGGCAAAATGGAAATTTTGCCGCCTCCGCCGCTCCGCTACGTCACCAGCCCCATCTTTTCCAGCTGTCGGGCATGTTCCGCGCCGGTGGTCATCAAATAGATTCTGGTCGTATTGATCGAGCTGTGCCCCAGAACGTCCGCCAGCTTCACAATATCCCGGCAGGCCCGATAGAACAGCGTGGCGAACAGATGCCGCAGATTATGGGGAAATACCTTGGAAGCCTCTACCCCGGCCTTTTCGCATAACCCCTTCATTTCCCGCCAGATCTGGCGGCGGGAGACGCCCCTCCCGCTTTTGGTACGAAAGATTTCGCCCTCGGCGATCCCACGCCTCCCGGCGTACTTCAGCAGCTTCCGGCATAGCTTGGCAGGCAGCAGGATGGTCCGTATCTTCCCCTTGAGATAAATCTCCGCCCTGCCGCTCCGGGCCGCCTCTACGGTGATATACCGCACCTCGCCGACCCGGATGCCCGTGGCGCCGATGGCCTCCATCAGCAGCGCAAGCCGCTCCCTTCCCTGCTCCTGCGCGGCATCCAGCAGGCGGCGGTACTCCTCCCTGGTCAGCTCCCGGGACTGCTCCCGGAAGGTCCGCCGCTGTATGCGGAGGAACCGGACCCGGCAGTCCTCCCGCCCCGCAAAGCGCAAGAAGCGGTTGACGGCGGAGAGCATGGAGTTGACCGTCACCGGAGCGCGGCCTTCTCCCACCAGGCAGTCCCGCCAGCCAGCCGCCGCCTCCCCCGTCAGCTCCCGGACCCCCCGCCAGGCCGAAAACCCCCGCCCGCCCCCCACCTACTTGTCAATCGTGCCCCCGCTGCGGTCCTCTGACCGCAAAAAGCGGGAAAACATCTGCACCTCTTTTTCCGTAATGGTCATAAAGGAAATCCCCCTTCTGTGCGAATTACCTATAGTTTCGCACAAAAGGGGGATTTTTTTCATGGCATTACACTTTTTTATCGCCGGCGCAACTGAAAAAGCTCACTTGCGCTTTTAATCACTGGGCCGGCTTCCCTCATCCCATGGGCCGCACGGCGATGCGCTCCACTGGAATCTGCCCGAATTCCTTCAGCTCCTCTCCATCTGCCAGCAGACGGATCTCCTCGATGGCCTCCAGAGAGTACAGCGAGTCTGCCAGGGACCACAGGAGCATCCACTGGGCCTGCTCCTCCGCCGGCAGAATCTCCAGAGACGACGCCGGCAGGCTCACATAGCACACCCCGTTCTCCACCCGGACATAGTTGACCGAGAAGCCCTCGGGGATCGCCCGCTGGAGCTCCCGGTTCTCCGGCCCCTCCAGCAGGGCCGCCACCAGGGTCTCCGCCAGGGTCTGCCCCTCGTAGAGGGACAGCGTCCGCCTCTCCTCCGCCAGCGCGCCGCCGGCGTCCAGGAAGTACAGGCTCACCTCCACCGACTGCAATACGTCGTCCATGTCGCTGAGCAGCACATCCCGCTCATAAAACAGCTGCCGGGGCTGCTGGCCCACAGGCCGCCCCTGGGCGGTGATCCTCACCGCCCGGACGCTCTCCAGCGCCGTCAGCGACAAGGTCAGGCAGTAGTCCGCCATAGCCAGCGACACCCCTGACAGTTCCCGCAGCTCCTCGCTGAGGTCCACGTGGGCGATCTGGTCCCGGAGCTCCAGGTGCAGCAGCTCCACACCCTCCGGCAGGGGGCTCTCCAGCTCCCCCGACAGCGGCCCTGCCAGCAGCCGCTCCACTACGGCCTGGGCAGCCTCCTGGCTGTCCGCATCCTCCGGCAGTCCCAGAGGCGTCCGCACCGCCCGGATGCGGTCGCTGCCCCGGGCCTCCTCCTCGGGAACCAGGTAGTAGATCAGCGCCCCCTCCTCCCCGCCCTCCGGCTCGGCAGGGGCGGCGCAGGCCGCCAGCGCCAGGCAGGCCGCCAGCAGCCAGGCGATTCTCCTCTTCACGCCCTCTCCTCCTTTTCCGCTATACACATGACCGAGCCCACCTGACTAATGGCAATCTACAATTGCCGCTTCGG
>VSNB01000166.1 GCA_009774055.1 Clostridiales bacterium | reverse complement strand
GCGTCGCCGGTCTTCTTGGCGGCGGGACGGCCCCGCTTCTTGGGGGCGGGCTTCTCCGCCGTTTCCTCCTTAGGGGCGGCGGCTTCGGCTTTGGGGGCGGCCTTCTTGACGGGGGCCTTTTTCGCGGGAGCTTTCTTGGCGGGAGCCTCCGCCGGGGCATCCGCGTCCTTGGCCTTCTTGGGCTGGGGCTTGGCCCGCAGCTTGCCCTGGCCCCGGAGGAACACTGCGCCGAAAGGCGGGATGCGGATGGCGACGGAGCTCTCCTGCCCGTGGGAGGGAGTCCACTCCACCTTGCAGGGTGTCTCGTTCACCGCGCCGGTGCCGCCGTAGATCTTCGCGTCGGAGTTGAAGACCTCCGCGTACTCCTTCACCGGCGGGCAGCCGAAGCGGTACTCCTCGTAGGTGTTGGGGCTGAAGTTGATGGCGCACACCAGCTCGCGGCCCGCCTTGTCCCGGCGGAGGAACACCACTACATTATTTTGGTTGTCGTCGGGCACCAGCCACTGGAAGCCCTCCCAGCTGTAGTCGTCCTCCCACAGCTCGCCGGCGCTCAGATAGAACTGGTTGATGTCCTTGATATACCGGTGGAGCTGGGCGTTCCCCTCCTTCTGGAGGGCGGCCCAGTCCAGCTGGTCCTCGAAATGCCACTCCTGCTCGGTGCCCAGCTCCACGCCCATGAAGCTCAGCTTCTTGCCGGGGTGGGCCATGGTATAGCCGTAGAAGCCCCGGACGCCGGCCAGCTGCTGCCACTCGTCCCCGGGCATCTTGCCTCGGACGGAGCCCTTCATGTGGACCACCTCGTCGTGGCTCAGGGGCAGGACGTAATTCTCCGAGAAGGCGTAGAACATGGAGAAGGTGATATCCTTATGGTTGCCCTGGCGGAACCAGGGGTCCATTTTTAGATAGTGGCACATGTCGTTCATCCAGCCCATGTTCCACTTCAGGTTGAATCCCAGACCGCCGATGCCATTGGGCCCCACCGTGTCGGTGGGCTTGGTTACCAGGGGCCAGGCGGTGGATTCCTCCGCCACCATCAGCACGTCGGGGTTGACGGTGAAGGCGGTTTTGTTCAGCTCCTGGAGGAAGGCGATGGCCTCCAGGTTCTCCTTGCCGCCGTTCTGGTTGGGAATCCACTCCCCGTCCCGGCGGTCGTAGTCCAGATACAGCATGGACGCCACGGCGTCCACGCGGATGCCGTCGATGTGGTACTCCCTGAGCCAGAAGGCGGCGGAGGAGAGCAGGAAGCTCTTTACCTCGCTACGCCCGTAGTCGAAGACCCGGGTGCCCCAGGAGGCGTGCTCCCCCTTGCGCCGGTCGGCGTACTCATAGCAGGCGGAGCCGTCGAACTCGTAGAGCCCGTGGGCGTCCTTGCAGAAGTGGGAGGGCACCCAGTCGAGGATGATGCCGATGCCGGCCTGGTGCATGTAGTCCACGAAGTACATGAAGTCCTCGGGCGTGCCGTACCGGGAGGTTGGGGCGAAGTAGCCGGTGCACTGATAGCCCCAGCTGGGGTCGTAGGGATACTCGGTGACGGGCAGCAGCTCGATGAAGTTGAAGCCCATCTCCTTGACGTAGGGGGCCAGCTCCCGGGCCAGGCTGCGGTAGTCGAGAAAGTCCCCGTTTTCCCGGCGCTTCCAGGAGCCCAGGTGGACCTCATAAATATTCAGCGGCGAGGTATAGACGGGATGGTCATGGCGGCTTTCCCTCCAGGCATTGTCCGCCCAGTGATAGCCGTCGATGGAGTAGAGCTTGCTTGCGGTGCCGGGGCGGGTTTCGGCGTGGAAGGCGTAGGGATCGGCCTTCAGCCGGAGGACGCCGTCCGCGCCGGTGATGGCGAACTTGTAGGCGTCGTAGGTCCTGCCGCCGGGAACGAAGCGCTCCCAGATGCCATCGGTAATCTTGGCCATAGGATGGGCGTCGGCATTCCAGGAATTGAAATCACCCACCACGGAAACGGCCTGTGCCCGCGGCGCCCAGACGCGGAACATATAGCCGGAGACTCCGTCGTGGGTGACCGCATGGGCGCCCATGTATTCATAGGCGCTGATAGCTGTTCCTTCGTGGAAGAGATAGGTATTCAATTCGTCTGCTTCTCTGTAGGGCATTGCGTGATCCTCCATTGTATCATGTCGGTAGGGACGCCGCCGGTAATTTATTCCAGCGGTTATGCTGTGTTTATTATACCCCACGGGCTTACCCAGCGTCAAGGCGGCGGGAAAGAGTTTTTCCATGGTAAAAGCGACAAAAAAACAAAGCGAATCCCGTCTATTTTGCCAAAAGCCGACGAAGCAGGCCGGAGCGGACTGTGTATTTTCGCCAGAATCCGGCTTTTTTCCTGCAAAAGGTTTCCGCAAAATTTGTGGAAAAGTGTTTACTTTCGTGAATTGAAGTGATAAAATAGGCCCTACTGAGACAATTCATCCTATTTTGCGGAGGGGGCGGCCGGGAGAGCCGCCCGTCCGGGGAAAATTCCTGCGCCAAGGAGGGAACGCGGATGGCAAGAATCACGAAAAAGGAGAAAAGCGACGGGCTGTACCAGGCCGTCCTGACGCTGAAGACGGAGGAGGAGGTGTACAACTTCTTCCAGGATCTGTGCACCGTCACGGAGCTGCGGGCCATGGAGCAGCGCTTCGAGGTGGCTGTGCTGCTCCGGCAGGGGATGATCTACAACGACATCCTGGAGCGGACGGGGGCGTCCAGCGCCACCATCAGCCGGGTGAACCGCTCCCTGGCCTTCGGCCACGGCGGGTATCAGGTGTTCTTTGAGCGGGCGAAGATCCGGGAGAAGACGGGAGGAAAGAAATCGTGAGCGCCTACGAGGCCCTGGCGGGGGTTTACGACGCGCTGACGGAGGACGTGGGCTACCGGCGGCGGGCGGACTATCTGGAAAAGCTGTTCCAGAAGAGCGGGATTCCCGTACATACGGTGCTGGACCTGGCCTGCGGCACCGGGGAGATGACCGCCATTCTCACGGAGCGGGGCTACGAGCTCATCGCCGCGGACGCCAGCCCCGACATGCTGGCCCGGGCCCGGGAGAAGGCGGCGGGCCTGGCGGGGGAGCCGCCGGTGTTCCTGCACCAGACCATGACGGGCCTGGACCTGTACGGCACGGTGGACGCGGCGGTCTGCTGCCTGGACAGCCTCAATTATCTCACCAGCCCCAAGGACGTGCAGAAGGCCTTTCAGCGGCTGCACCTGTTCATCGCCCCGGGGGGCATCCTTATTTTTGACGTCAACAGCGTGGAGAAGCTGGCGTCCCTGGACGGACAGGTCTTTCTGGACGAGCGGGAGGACGTGTACTGCGTCTGGCGGACGGAATATGAGAAGAGGAGCAGGATCTGCTCCTACTGGATGGACATCTTCACCCGCCGCCCCGACGGCGGATGGAGCCGGAGCGGCGAGGAGCACCGGCAGAGGGGGTATACCGTGGACGAGCTGCGGATGTGGCTGATGGATGCGGGATTCACCCGCGTCCGGGCCTATGGGGACTGCCGGATGGCGGGCCCCAGGGAAAAGGAGCAGAGGATCTATTTTTCCGCCATACGCGGGAAGTAGGCGCGGCCTGCCGGGCTGCAGTGGAGGAACACTATATAGAATGAGGATTCGCAAGGGGGCATGCCGCCCCCTTGCGTTAGACTGTCAAAAAGCCCTCCGCAGGAGTTTGCCGCCCGCAGGCGGCAAATAAAATTAGACCGTTTTTCCCGCGGCGTGTACGTGGGAAAAACACTTTGCGCGGAGTGAGCGTCGAATTGTCTGCCGCAGGCAGACAACCGAGGCGCGGAACGAAGCGAAGCTTATTCAAAAAAGATGCGAAGCATCTTTTTTGACACACATTCGCAAGGGGGCATGCCGCCCCCTTGCGCGCTTTTTCGCGCGCGTTTGCCGCGGAGGAAAGGCGTCCGCGGCGTCCGGGCCTCGAGCCTCCATGGGCGGCGAAGAAAAAATTTCCGATTTTTGTAAACACTTCCCCCGTCTCATCCGTTCTATAGTTGAACACGCAAGAGAGGAGCCGCCCGACAATGGAACTTGAAGAGCTCTACGGCAAGTTTTATAAGGAAATCATAACCTACTGCACCGCCATGACAAAAAACCGGGCTTCCGCCGAGGACCTGGTCCAGGAGACTTACCTGCGGGCCTTCACCCACTGGGAGGACCTGGAGGACCTCTCCCGGGGCCAGAGCCGGGCCTGGCTCTACAAGACCGCCCGAAACCTCTTCATCGATCAGGCGAGAAAGCAGTCCCGGGAAACGCCCATGAAGGACGAATACTTCCCCCTGGCCGCCTTCGAGGAGGACCTGAGCCAGGCCGCCGTGGCCCAGCTCATCGCCCGCCTGCCGGAGGGCGAGAGGACCGTCTTTACCCTGCGGTATTTTGAGGGCTACAACGCCAAGGAGCTGGGGGACATGTTCGATCTCCCGTCCGCTACCGTCCGCTCCCGGCTGGCCTCCGCCAAACGGCGGCTGCGCCAGTGGGTCGAAGAATAAGAATGGAGGAATTTGAGATGAAACGCACGAAGAAAGCCCCGCTGTGGTACAACCCCGTGGAGCGGAACCGCCGGAATCCCGTCCGTGAGGGCGGCCTCATCGATATGGCCGCCGACCGGGAGGGACAGTCCCTGCTGGAGTCCTACTGCCGCATCTACCGCATCAAGCTGTAAAAACTTCAAATTCAAATATTTTTATGGAGGAATGTATCATGGAGAACAAGAAAAAGCTGCAGGTCAACTGCGCCATCTGCGACACCCGGAACATCACCGAGGAGATTCTCAGCGCCTATGAGGCGGTGCAGATCAACGCCGCCACCCTGGTCACCAGCCCGGAGGCCCAGGCTCTGCTGGGCCGGTACGGGGTCTGCGTCAACACCGCCGGCACCGCCGCCATCAGCGGGGACGTCCGTTTCTCCCTTGTCAACGGCCCCATGACCATCAGCGCGAGCAGCGCCGTGCCGGAGGAAAAGCTGTATGTGGTGGTCAACGCCCCCCTCACCATCGAGTCCGGCTGCGAGGCGGTGCTGAGAAGCTATGCGGGCATGACCGTCAACGGCCCCGTCACCTGCCCGGAGAGCATGTCGGGCCTGCTGAGCGCCTTCCAGATCAACGGCCCCATCCGCACCTATCCCGACGGCGGCATCCTGCTGAAAAAGACCGCCGTGCTGGACCGTTTCTTCCATCTCCGGACCAAGCAGGACGCCCTCTACTGCGCGCCCGGCAGGATCATCGCCCTGGCTTCTGACATCGATTTTGCCCGGATGGCGGAGAAGAACGTCCGCTTTGTCACCAAGGAGCTGCTGGTAGCGGAGTCCCTGGCGGAGGCCGCCGTGCCCCTCTTCGATGAGCGCGCGGATATCAAGGTCCTCCCCGACGGCTGCGCCTACGTGGACGATGACGCCGTGCTGGATGAGAATCTGGTAAAGCGGTACGGCGGAAAGCTGTATGTCGACGGCCGCCTCTCCATTACCCCCGACAGCGCGTCCGCGCTGGACCAGGTGACCTTCCTGCGGGTAAACGGCGATCTGCTGGTTTGCAGAAGCATGAAGGACCGGGTTCTGGAAATGGACCTGGCCTATGACAGGCTGCAGGTGGTGGGCGGCCTGCTGATTTCCGACATGGCCCAGGCCGAGATCACCGCCAGGCTTCTGGCGGATGCGGAGGACGGCGTGAGCGTGATGGGCTGCGCCAGCGTGGCCTTCGCCGAGGACGTGACGGCGGAGCTGCTGAAGGAGAAGCTGGTAAGCCTCTCCGACTGCGCGGCGGTGATCTGCGCCGACAAGGAGCAGAAGTCCGTGGCCGAGGCTCTGGCCCGGGATGTCGCCGCCTTCGTCCTGGCCGGTGAGGAGAGCGAAGAGGAGGAGGAGACGGAGGATGAGGAGGACGAAAACACCGTCCAGATCAACGCCGCTTCCTATACCTTTTAAATAAGATTTTCCCCTCCTATCAATAGAGGAAGGCCCGGCTGGACTTGATCAGCCGGGCCTTCCCCAGGCTGTCAAAAAAGCCCTCCGCAGGAGTTCACGCCAAAGGCGTGAATAAATTATAATCACTTTTTCGGGGGCGTGCACCTCGAAAAAGTACTTTGCGGGCCGAACTCGGCCCGGTCCCCTTTCTCAAAAAAGTGGCGCCGCCACTTTTTTGAGACGCAAACCGGACAGCAGTTTCCATGCTGTCCGGTTTTTCTTCCCTTCACCCCGCCATCTGTTTTGCAAAGGCCTCTCCCCGCAGGGCTGCGCCGGGAAGCCGGATCAGGCTGCCCTTCTCGTTGGCGGTTTCCATCATGCAGAAGCGGGGGGGCAGGTAAAAGCTCTTGTTCATATTCAGCCCGGAAATCAGCTGCCGGGCCAGCAGGTCCCCGCCGGAGTAGCCGGAGACGATCAGGCCGTAGAGCCGCTTGTCATAGAACCGGTTCTGGCGGAAGAGGGCCGTCAGGCGGTTGACGAAGGCGGTCAGGTTGGCGGACAGCGCGTCGTTGTAGTTGGCGCAGAGCATCACCAGGGCGTCGCACTCCCGCACCGCCGGAAACACCTCGTCCACCATGGGCCCGCCGTAGAAGCACCCCCCCTGCTCCCCGAAGTGGAGGCAGGTGGTATACGCGCAGCCGTTGCAGTCGGATACCGTACCGTTGCGCAGGCCCAGCTCTGTTACCTCGATGTCCGCCGGCAGGTTCCGCCGCACCAGGTCCCACAGGGCCAGGGTGTTGCTGGTGGCCCGGGAGGAGGCGTGGAGGGCGGTCAGCCGCCGGATGGGCGGAGGCGGGGGCTCGCAGTGCAGCCGGTCGATCAGCTCCTCCGCCGCAAGGGCGAAGGCGGCGGCCTCGTCGGTACCTCGGATCTCCGCCTGAACCCGGAAGTTCCGCAAAGACCCGGTGGCCTCCACCAGGGGCCGCCCCAGGAAGGCGCAGCCCGCCATATTGGCTGACAGCACCAGATCCCGGGCCACGTCTTTGGTATACAGCTCCCCCTGGCCCGTGACCACCAGGCCGGCGGTGCAGCCGGCCAGGGACTCCTCCCCCCGGCGCAGGGCGGACAGCATTCGGTAGTATTCCAGCCCGCAGCCCCCCTCGTCCAGGGCCACGGCGAAGAGCAGCCTCTCCCCCTC
>VSNB01000165.1 GCA_009774055.1 Clostridiales bacterium | reverse complement strand
AAAGGCGCGTACGCGCCTGCCCGTCTAGGGAGTCTTGAACCGTAGGTTCAAGCGCGTTTTTGCCTACTTTTGCCGCGGGGCAAAAGTAGGCGCGGAGTCCGGGGCCGCGCAGGTCCCGGGCCGATTCAAGAAGAATGTACCGTTCGCGCCCGAAGGGCGCGAAGAGAAGCAGGGCCGCCGATGAAATCCCCTTCCACTCTATGCCCGCCAAACTTTTTTTAGAAACCCTCTTGACAAACGAACAAATCTGTATTATTGTATTACTCACCTAGTACAAGGACGCACCCACCAAACGAGCCCCTCACCCTCTTCCTTCTTTTCCGGAAAAAAGAAGGATATCTATGCATAAACTTGCGAAAGGAGGACCATATGGACTGGCAATTTACTGACGACCGCCCGATCTGGCAGCAGCTCACCCAGCAGCTGACCCTGCGCATTCTGAAAGGCGAATACCCCCCCGGGGAACGCCTGCCCGGCGTCCGGGAGCTGGCCGCCCAGGCGGGGGTCAACCCCAATACCATGCAGCGGGCCATGGCCCAGCTGGAGGCCGACGGCCTGGCCGTGGGCAGCCGAACGGCGGGCCGCACCGTGACGGAGAACGTCTCCGTCATTGAGGCCGCCGCCAAGGAACGGGCCAGGGAAGCCGTCGCCGAATGCCTCCGGATTCTGTCCGAGCTGGGCTACTCCGGAGAAAAAGCTCTTGTGTTTGTAAAGGAGGAACTCCACCATGAATGAAACTCTCGTTTCCTGTGCCGCCCTGACCAAGCGGTACGGCTCCAAGGCCGCCCTGCAGGGCGTGAACCTGGAGCTGGGCCGGGGCCGGATCGTGGGCCTGCTGGGCCCCAACGGCAGCGGCAAGACCACCCTCATCAAAATCCTCTGCGGCCTGCTCCAGCCCACCGAGGGGGCCGTCCTGGTGGACGGCCAGCCCGTGGGCCCCTACACCAAGTCCGCCATCAGCTACCTGCCGGACCGGATGTACTTCGCCGATTGGATGAAGGCCACCGACCTCTTCGACCTCTTCGCGGATTTCTACGGCGACTTCGACCGCACCCGGGCCATGACCATGTGCGCCAGCCTGGGCGTGACTCCCAGCGACCGTCTGAAAAGCATGTCCAAGGGCACCAAGGAGAAGGTCCAGCTGGTGCTGGTCATGGCCCGGAAGGCCCAGCTCTACCTCCTGGACGAACCCATCGCCGGCGTGGACCCCGCCGCCCGGGACTTCATCCTCAATACCATCCTCACCAACTACAACGAGGAGGGCACCGTCCTCATCTCCACCCACCTCATCAGCGACATCGAGAAGGTCCTGGACGAGGCCGTATTCCTCAAGGAGGGCCAGATCACCCTCCACGACACCGTGGACAACATCCGGGAGCGGGAGGGGAAGAGCGTGGACACTCTGTTCCGGGAAATCTTCCGGGCCCCCAATTTTGAAGGAGGTGCCTTCTGATGTTTGGAAAGCTCTTAAAGTACGATTTCCGGTCCATGTGGAAGCAGTTCGCCTTTATCTGGCCCGCCGCCCTGGCGCTGGCCCTGGTGAACCACTTCACCATCAACGGCCTGGACGGCTCCAGCGGCGCGGAGGAGACTGCCGCCGGGATCTCCATGCTGGTCTATGTGGCCATCCTCATGGCCATGTTCATCGTCGCCCTTGTGTTTGCCATCCAGCGGTTTTTCAAGGGCCTGCTGGGTGACGAGGGATATCTGATGCACACCCTTCCCGTGCGCCCCTGGCAGCTCATCGGCGCCAAGCTGGTCTGCGCCGTCGTTACGACCTTCCTCAGCGTCGTGGTGGCGCTGCTGTCCATCCTGATCATCCTTCCATGGAACCGGGAGATGGTCGGGGACCTGTTCCGGGGACTGGGGTACGTCTTTACCCACTGGAACATCCAGGTCACCCACGGCGTCATCGGCATCCTGGAGTTCTGCCTGATGATGATGGTCTCCTTTGCCACGGGCTTCCTCCAGCTGTACCTGTCCATGAGCATCGGGCACCTGTTCAGCAAGAACCGGGTGGCGTTCAGCGTTATCGCTTTCATCGCAATCAACGCCGTCGTGAGCACCCTGTCGGGCACCCTTCTGCTGCCCCTCTCCGATGTGCTCTCCGACATCATCAACAGTATGAACGGCGTCACCAGCTTCCACGCCGCCATGTGGACCATCATCGCCGGGGAGCTGGTCCTGTCCGCCATTTTCTTCGCGGGCACGGAGTTCATCCTGCGGAAGAAGCTGAATCTGGAGTAAGGGGGGCGCGGGAATATGAGAAAACGGATCTTGCGCGCCGGCGCCGTCCTGCTGTGCCTTGCGCTGCTGTCGGGGTGCAAGCTCCTGACGCAGACAGACATTGACTTCGACGCGGACAGCATCTCCAAGGCACAGAAGATCGTGATCCGCGACGCGGACGGCGAGGAGAAGGGCGTCCTGACCGGCGAGGAGGTCGAAGCCTTCGCGGAGGCAATGGACCTGGTGGGCTGGAGGCTCCAGGAGCTCCCCGAGGGCCTGGCCGAGGCGGGCGGCTTCACCCTCTGGCAGCAGGAAACCGTCACCGCCCTCATCGGCGGAAGCTCGTCCGGAATGGCGGAGCTCTGCACTCTGCGGGTCTATGAGGACGGGGATTACCTGGTCATCGAGACAGGGCTGGCGGACGTTCCCTTCGCCATCCCCCGGGAGACGGCGGAATATCTCCGGAGTCTGCTTGCGTAAGGAAAGGACAGGACAGGCGGGGCGTTTCCCCCGTTTGTCCCTGTCCCTTTCCTTGTCCTTGACCATAGACCATGTCCTTTGTCCTTGTCCTTTGTCCATGGGGGCAATTTGGTTTCTGAAAAACCAAATTGGTTGTCGGGAGGTTTCCGGACATACTGCAATTCCTGGGCGGGCAACGGCTATGCCCTCCTGCCTGTAGGACGCATATCGCCGAAGGTTGCCGTATTCTGCGCAACCTTCGGCGATATTTTTACGGAATGCCAAAAAGATGCGTTGCATCCCCTCCGGCAAAATTCCTCTTGACAAACCCTCTCCCCGGGTATATAGTTCACTTTATGAACCAATCGAAGGAGGGCGCGCCCATGCTTGACGAGGAGCTGCTGGCGGCGTGGCTGCGGCTGACCACCGTGATCGACAACCAGCGGCTGGCCGTCTCCTGCGCTGCGGACCAGCCCCGCCTGCCCTTCAACGAGGCCATGGTCTGCGGCCTGCTGTACGCCGCCCAGGCGTCCGGCGAAAGCCTGACCGCCAGCGGCCTCTGCCGCCGGACCCACATTCTGAAATCCCAGATGAACGCCATCCTCCGCTCCCTGGAGGCCAAGGGCGCCATCAGCCGGCGGCAGTCCCAGGCCGACCGGCGGCTGGTGGAGCTGCGCCTGCTGCCCGGGGGGCTGGCCCTCTACCGGGAGAGCCACCGGCGGAGCGTGTCCATGGCGGGCCGGCTGATTGACGAAATGGGCGAGGAGCGGATCCGGACGCTCCTCCCCCTGCTCCGCCAGGCGGCGGATATTTTTGAAACCATCCAGCAGGAGGTATGAATCTATGGCAACCCGCATCATAACCGACTCCGCCGCGGACTTCGATCTGGACACAGCCAGACGGCGGAAAATCAGCGTGGTCCCCATGACCATCCAGTTCGGCTCCGCCGCCTTCCTGGCGGGCAAGAACCTCTCCAACGACACCTTTTTCCAGCTGCTCCAGGAGGGCAGGGAAAACCCCTCCACCTCCCAGCCCGCTCCCGCGGCCTTCCTCCGGCTTTTCGAGGAGGCCAAGGCGGCGGGGGACCAGGTGGTTGCCATCCTCCTAAGCGGGTCCCTCAGCGGCACCCTGCAGAGCGCGGAGATCGCCAAGGGCATGTGCGACTACGAGCCCATTTACATCGTGGACAGCCGCAGCGCCACCGCCGGGATGCAGATTCTGGTCAACCTGGCCTGCAAGCTGCGGGACAGCGGCCTGCCCGCCGCCGCCATCGCCGGGGAGGTGGAGCGGCTGAAGGACAAGGTGCGCATTTTCGCCGTCATCGACACCCTGGAGTATCTGCGCCGGGGCGGGCGGCTCAGCGGCTTCCAGGCCGGCCTGGGCGCGGTGACGAAGCTGAAGCCGACCATTGCCGTCCGGGACGGCGCGGTTTCCATTGTGGGCAAGTCCTTCGGCATGGCGGCGGCGGTAAAGCACCTGCTGAAGCTGCTGGAGGAGCACCCCATCGACGACGACTTCCCCTCCTACTTCCTCTACTCCAGCGACAGGACCCGGGAGGAGCTGCTGCTGCCCCGGCTCAGCGAGCAGGGCAGGCTGCCCCAGCGGCTCCACTACTGCGGCATCGGCCCCGCCATCGGGACCCATATCGGCCCCGGCGCCCTGGGCATGGCCTACGTCCAGCGGGTCTGACGCGGCGCGGCAGACCCCAGATGCGGTCCATAGAGCGGCCCGGAAGGCGTTCCGCCTTCCGGGCAGTTTTTCTTTTGTGGAATTTTATATTGAAATGGGGAACAATTTACAGTATACTCATATCTATATAGTCGACACACTTGAAAATCGGTAAAGTTCGGGGGTCAAAATGGTACGGGGCGGCGTTGTCGTCTTTGGCGGGCGTCAGCCCGCCTGCATCCTCCGCCTTGCCCCGCACCATTTTTCCTCCCCTCCTTTTTACCGCTTCTCAAGTGCGTCGACTATAGAACGCAAGGATTTCCAGGAGGGACCTATGGGCGCTGTCATTACATCCATCGACCGCCATTCCCCGGCGGAGCGGGCCGGGGTACGGACGGGGGAGACGCTGCTCTCCATCGGCGGACACCCGGTGGAGGACGTTCTCGATTACCGCTTCTTCGGCTACGACCCGAACCCGGAGCTGGAGCTGGAGGCTCCGGACGGCTCCCGCCGCAGGGTGCGGGTGAAAAAGCCGGAGGCGCGGGAGCTGGGGCTGAACTTCCAAACGTACCTGATGGATGAGCCGAGGCCATGCGCCAACCACTGCCTGTTCTGCTTCGTGGACCAGATGGCCCCGGGGTGCCGGGATACCCTCTACTTCAAGGACGACGACGCCCGGCTGAGCTTCCTCATGGGCAACTATATCACCCTCACCAACCTCTCCCCCCGGGAGGTCCAGCGGATCATCGACCTGCGCATCAGCCCCATCAACGTCTCCGTCCACGCCACCAGCCCCCGGCTCCGCTCCGCCCTCCTGGGCAGCAGGGCGGGCGGCGAGAGCCTGGAGGCCATGCGGCGGTTCGGGGCGGCGGGCATCGTGATGAACGGGCAGATCGTGCTGTGCCCCGGGTACAACGACGGGGCGGAGCTCCAGCGGACCATGGAGGACATGGCCGCGTGGGGGTTCGCCAGCTGCTCGGTGGTGCCGGTGGGCCTGACCAGATTCCGGGAGGGACTGCCGAAGCTCCGTCCGGTGGACCGGGAGACGGCGGGGCAGGTCATCGACCAGGTGAACGCCTTCGGAGAAAAGTGCCTGGAGCGCTGCGGGACGAGGATGTTCTTCTGCTCCGACGAGCTGTATATCCGCGCGGGCCGTCCGCTGCCGGAGGAGGCGTACTACGAGGACTACGTCCAGATCGAAAACGGCGTGGGCATGCTGCGCAGCCTCATCACCGAGTTCGAGGCGGCCCTGCGGCTGGAGGACGGAGACGCGGAGGCCGCGCCCTACACCATCGCCACCGGCGTCAGCGCCCGGCCCTTCCTGCAGCAGCTGGCGGACAAGGCCCGGGAGCGGACCGGCGCGGCGGGACAGGCGGTTGCCATTGAAAACGACTTTTTCGGCCATACCATCGACGTGGCGGGGCTGATTACCGGAGGGGACCTGATTGCCCAGCTGAAGGGCAGGGACCTGGGGGCGCGCCTGCTCATTCCGGTCAACATGCTCCGCCACGGCGGGGACGTGTTCCTGGACGACCTGCACGTATCCGATGTGGAGAAGGCCCTGGGGATCCCGGTGACCGTGGTGGAGCAGGATGGGTTCGACCTGCTGGACGCCATGCTTGACCGGAAGTAATCTGCGGCCCTTCGGGCCGCACGGGAGTTGTTTCGATTCGCAACCCCGGGGCTTTCCCAGCTCCGGACCCTGGGGTTACTTTTTGTGTGAACAAAAAGTAACCAAAAAGTCACTTAAACCTGGCGGTTTAAGAATCCCTTGATTACGGGGGCAATTTGTTTTGCGCCCGTGGCACAGCCGGTCCGGTCTAAACCTGACTGCCGTCCGCCTCGTGCAACTCCAGTTTCTATTTTAGCATTCTTACCGGCGGCCCCTACCCTCTACGGGAAGCATTGGCAAGTGGTCTAAGTCCCTGCTAGTCGCTTTTTGCGGCGACGGGGCCTATATAAAGTTCTAAGATCAATGACGCGCCGAGACGGAAACCTTCGCGGAACCACTCGTAATTGGTATGGTAGGAGAGGTCGGACTGACTGCTCATGATCTGGTCGATCATCTTCTGACCGATCAGGGGTTTGACCTGCTCCCACAGCTCGCCCTCCTTGTCCGCAAGCTCTTGATACTCCGGCGTGGCCTGCCAGTTGGCATAGAAGCGCTCTTCGTAAAGACTTTTTAAAATGTTGGTCATGGGGGAATCCTCCTTAACAATTGATAGCCCCATTATAGTCCAAACATCTTTGTTAGTCAAATGCAATTACTCAAAAAGTCCTTTATAATTTAAGGGGTAGCATATGGAACATTCTGATAGGATATTGCAAATTATTACGAATAAAGGGCTTACCGGATACAAGGTCGCAAAAGCGACAGGCTTAACCACCAGTATGTTTACCGAGTGGCGGAAAAAGCCGACATCCAAGATATATTCCGGCAACCTGCTGCTGATCGCCGACTACCTGGGTTGCTCCATAGACTACCTGTTGGGACGGACGGAGGACCCGGAGGTCCACCAGCTTGATACCCCGGGAGAACCCGAAGAGGGACGGTAGGGTCTTCCGCCGCCATCGTTGGGTAGCCGCTTCGCCCGAACTGCAAAACCGGAAGCCCGGTTCAGACCGGACGGACTACAGGAAAAGCGCAAAACCAAAACACCCCCGTAATCATAAGGGATTCTTAAACCGTCAGGTTTAAGCGCGTTTTTGCCTACTTTTGCCGCGGGGCAAAAGTAGGCGCGGAGTCCGGGGCCGCGCAGGTCCCGG
>VSNB01000164.1 GCA_009774055.1 Clostridiales bacterium | reverse complement strand
AATCTTTTTTGTGTTACGGCTACACATCTCATACCTTTAAATTCCCCTGTCTGTGGTGGCTCGGTTTTTTTTCTCCCCCCCCCCGCCCCTGTATTTTTAAGAGAGAAGGGAGAGATTTCATGCGCCGCAGCAAAGACCGCAGCATCTTCATCGCCCTATGCGTAGCTCCCGCAGCCATCCTGTTTTTCATCTTCATGATCCTGCCCACGCTGAACGTGTTCCGCATGTCCCTCTTTGAGCGGGGCGCCTACTCGCCTACGGAGACTTTCGTGGGCCTGAGCAACTTCGCTACCTTGTTCAAGGACCCTAAGTTTATCTCCTCCATGCAGAACACCATCCTGCTCATCGTTACGGTGACTCTGATTACCTTCTTCTTCGCCATCCTCTTCGCGGCCATCCTGACCCGGGAGAAGATCAAGGGCCAGAATTTCTTCCGGGTGATCTTCTACATCCCCAACATCCTCTCGGTGGTGGTCATCGCCGGTATCTTCTCTGCCATCTACAAGCCGGAGAACGGCATGCTCAACTCCGTGCTGTCCTTCCTCTCGGGTCATGACGTCATGATCCTCTGGAAGGGCCAGCAGATGGTGGTGATCTCCATCATCATCGCCATGGTCTGGCAGGCCATCGGCTACTACATGGTCATGTACATGGCCTCCATGGCCGCCGTGCCCATGGACCTCTATGAGTCCGCCAGCCTGGACGGCGCGGGCCGCATCGCCCAGTTCTTCCAGATCACCCTGCCCCTCATCTGGACCAACATCCGCACCACCCTGACCTTCTTCATTATCTCCACCATCAATATGGCCTTCCTGTTCGTGAAGGCCATGGTGGCAAAGGGCATGGCCGACGTGGGTTTGAGCTTCATGTACGCCCAGAAGGACGCGGGGCTGTACGGCTACTCCATGGCCGCGGGCGTGGTAATTTTCCTCTTCTCCTTCCTGCTTTCGGCCATGGTCAACAAGGTCACCAAGCGGGACGTTCTGGAAATGTAAGGAGGGCCGGAACATGAAACAACAAAACAAGTCCATTACCGCCGAGCCGGTATTCAAGGCGTTTATCTACGTTGTCCTCATCACCCTGGCCATCCTCATCATCGTCCCCGTGGCCTGGGTATTCCTGGCCTCCGTCAAGCAGAACAGCGAGTTCTACGGCAACCCCTGGGCCCTGCCCGCCGGGTTCTACTGGCAGAACTTCGTGGATGCCTGGAACTCCGCCAGCATGGGCAGCTACATGATCAACTCCGTCATCGTCACGGCCCTGAGCCTGGCGCTGCTGCTGGTGATCGCCCTGCCGGCGGCCTACTGCCTGTCCCGGTTCCAGTTCCGGGGCCGGAAGCTGCTCAATACCTGCTTCATGGCGGGACTGTTCATCAACGTCAACTACATTGTAGTCCCTATCTTCCTGATGCTGAAGGACGGGGATGTGTGGCTGAAGAAGGTGATCGGAGAGGGCTTTCTCCTCAACAATATATTTGTCCTGGCGGTGGTGTACGCCTCCACGGCCCTGCCCTTCACCATCTACCTCCTGTCCGGCTACTTTGCCACCCTGCCCCACGACTTTGAAGAGGCGGCCTACATCGACGGCGCGGGCTACGGCTCCACCATGGTGAAAATCATCTTCCCCATGGCCCAGCCCTCCATCATCACCATCATCCTCTTCAACTTCCTCTCCTTCTGGAACGAGTACATCATCTCCATGACCCTCATGAGCAGCGCAAAGGGCCAGAAGACCCTGCCCGTGGGCCTTCTGAACCTGATGCAGGCCCAGCAGTCCTCCGCGGAGTACGGCATCCTGTATGCCGGCCTGGTGCTGGTGATGCTGCCCACGCTGATCCTCTACATCTGCGTGCAGAAGAAGCTGACCCAGGGCATGACCGTGGGCGGACTAAAAGGTTAAGCCCTGGGCGGGCGGCCAATGCGTTCTGTTCTGCGGTGCATGACCAGGCTTGCCGCCCGGTGACGAACATTGTATAAGGAATAGGATGGATGATATGAAATTTTGGAAAGAACACACAGCCTTGCGGCTGGTATTGATGCTGCTGACCTTCGTCCTGGGCCTCTTCCTGCTGATCTACGGCTGGAAGCAGACCGGGCAGCTGGGGGGGCTGGGACTGATGCTGGCGGGCGTGGCCCTGCTGCTGGTGACCCTGGCCCTGTATAACAAGCCCTTCGAGGACCCGAAAAAGCGTTGAAAAGGAAAACGATCATGGAAAATAAACAATTTGGCCGCGTGACCATCCCCACGGACGTGGACGTAGTCCCCGAAACCCTGGAGCTGGTGAAGCGCTGGGGCGCGGACGCCATCCGGGACTGCGACGGCACCGACTACCCCGACGAGCTCAAGAGCGTAGACGCCAAGGTCTACTCCACCTACTACACCACCCGCAAGGATAACGCCTGGGCCAAGGCCAACCCCGACGAGGTCCAGCAGTGCTACATCATGACCGGCTTCCACACCGCGTCCGGCGGCCCCCTCTCCATCCCTTTGATGCAGGGCGTCAGCGAGGAGCTGCTGGAGGTCAATACACGGGACGACATCAAACGCTGGTGGGAGGTCATGGACCGTACGGCGGGCGCGCCCCTGTCCCCGGATGCCTGGCGGTACGACGGGGAAACCGGCTGCGTGGTTGTCGACGCCCCGGAGGCGTTCCACGACTATACCGTCAGCTTCCTGGCCTACCTCATCTGGGACCCGGTCCACATGTACAACGCCGTCACCAACGACTGGAAGGACTTTGAGCACCAGATCACCTTTGACGTCCGCCAGCCCAAGACACGCAGGTTTACCATGGAGCGGCTGCGGAAGTTCATCGCGGACCACCCCTACGTGGACGTGATCCGCTATACCACCTTCTTCCACCAGTTTACCCTGGTCTTCGACGAGCTGAAGCGGGAGAAGTACGTGGACTGGTACGGCTACTCCGCCAGCGTGTCCCCCTATATCCTGGAGCAGTTCGAAAAAGAGGCTGGCTACCGGTTCCGCCCCGAGTTCATCATCGACCAGGGCTACTACAACAACCAGTACCGGGTACCCAGCAGGGAGTTCAAGGACTTCATGGCCTTCCAGCGCCGTGAGGTGGCGAAGCTGGCCAAGGAAATGGTGGATATCACCCACGAGCTGGGCAAGGAGGCCATGATGTTCCTGGGGGACCACTTCATCGGCACCGAGCCCTACATGCCGGAGTTCGCCTCCATCGGGCTGGACGCAGTGGTGGGCAGCGTGGGCAACGGCTCCACCCTGCGCCTGATCTCCGACATCCCCGGGGTGAAGTACACCGAGGGCCGGTTCCTGCCCTACTTCTTCCCCGACACCTTCCATGAGGGGGGCGACCCCGTCCGGGAGGCCAAGGAAAACTGGGTCACCGCCCGTCGGGCCATCCTTCGCAAGCCCATCGACCGCATCGGCTACGGCGGCTATCTGAAGCTGGCCTGCCAGTTCCCGGAGTTCATCGATTACGTGGAGAGCGTGTGCAAGGAGTTCAGGGAGCTCTATGCCAACATCGGCGGCGCGAAGCCCTACTGCGTGAAGCGGGTGGCGGTGCTCAACAGCTGGGGCAGGGCCCGCTCCTGGGGCTGCCACATGGTCCACCACGCCCTCTACCAGAAGCAGAACTACTCCTATGCCGGGGTGATCGAGGCCCTGTCCGGCGCGCCCTTCGACGTACAGTTCATCAGCTTTGACGATCTGAAGGAGGACCCCCGTCTGCTGGACCATGTGGACGTGCTTCTCACCGTGGGCGACGGCGACACCGCCCACACCGGCGGGGCCGTCTGGGAGGACCCGGAGATCTCCTCTCTGCTCAGGCACTACGTCTGGAGCGGCGGCGGCCTCATCGGCGTGGGCGAGCCCTCCGGCCACCAGTACCAGGGCCGGTATCTCCAGCTTGCCGGCGTGCTGGGCGTGGAGAAGGAGACGGGCTTTACCCTGGGCTACGACAAGTACAACTGGGAGGAGCATCCGAACCACTTCCTCCTGGCGGACTGCACGAAGCCCGTAGACTTCGGCGAGGGTAAGAAGTCCATTTACGCCCTCCCCGGCACGGAGATCCTGGTCCAGCGGGACAAGGAGGTCCAGCTGGCGGTGAACGCCTTTGGCAAGGGCCGGGCGGTGTACGTCTCCGGCCTGCCCTACAGCTTTGAGAACAGCCGCCTCCTCTACCGGGCCATCCTCTGGAGCGCCCACGGGGAGGAGGAGCTGCACAAGTGGTTCTCCTCCAACTTCAACGTGGAGGTCCACGCCTTCCTGCAGAGCGGGAAGTACTGCGTAGTAAACAACACCTATGAGCCCCAGTCCACTACCGTCTATACCGACGGCGGCTGCTTCCCTCTGGATTTGGAGGCCAATGAGATCCGCTGGTATGAGATCTGAGCCTGTTTTAGGTTAACGGGCAACTGCGCGGAAAAGAGGAACTGCCCGGAAAGCGAAGCAGCTTTCCGGGCGGTTCCTCTTTTTTGGCAAGTGAAAAACAAGTCTCCGTTGTTTTTCCCCAAAAACGCCTGCCTTGCATACAAGTATGCTTTGGGCTATAATCCAACCATAGCTTGAGATAAGGAGGCAGCGCAGTGAACAGCAATTTGCTTGGCGAGCAGATCGCCAAATTTCGGAAGGAGCTGGGCATGACCCAGGAAGACCTAAGCAAAGCCGTGAGCATCAGCGCCCAGGCGGTGAGCCGGTGGGAGTGCGGCGGCGCGCCGGACGTGGCCCTGCTGCCCGGCCTGGCGGACGCCCTGGGGGTGACGATCGACGCCCTCTTCGGCCGGGAGGGCGGAGAAAAGATCAATATCGAGGACGCGGCAGGCCGCTGGCTGCAAGGACTTCCCAGCAAGAAGCGAATGGAGCAGCTCTGCCGCCTGATCTGGTCCAATGTCAGGTACTTCCTGCCGGATGGGCTGAATATGCCGGAGATAGGGTACCTGGATACTTGCCAGCCGGTCCTTGATGGTAGCGGCGACCGGCTGATGATCAGCCAGTGCCAGGGCGGCGGCGGCATCCTGGTGGACATCCACGCGGAGGACCTGTCCTTTGTCACCCTCTGGCCGAAGCCGGAGAATGGCTACGCCCAGTGGCTCGCGCCCAAAAGCGAGTACCGCCGCCTCTTTGAGATTCTGGCAAAGCCCGGCTGTCTGGAGCTGCTGGGATATCTGCACAGCCGGGAGTTCCGCTATTTCTCCCCGGCGGCGGCGGCAAAGCGGCTGCACCTGTCCAGGGAGACGGTGGAGGAGCTGCTGGACATGCTGGTGGAGCGGGGGATTCTGCACGCAATGGAATTGGAGCTGGAGGAGGGGGAGGTAACCGCCTATCAGGTTGCCGAACCGCTGACGTTCATCCCGTTCCTCTATTTGGCCCGGTGCTTTATGCAGTGTGATCTGAACCATTTGCGGATCGGGGACCAAGACCCGCCGCTGGGACAAAACGAAACCTGGAAGGACGGAAAGGAGAAAAAGTGATATGAAAACCGACAAGAAGGCCCGTAGCGGCATGAAGTACTATTTAAGAAAATTCTGGAAAGCCAATTTCCTGGCGATCCTGCCGGTTCTGGCGGTGTGCGCCCTGCAGACCGGGACCAGTCTGGTGATGATCCGGATATTCCAGAGCGTCATTGAGCGTAGTCTGAGCGGGTTTAGCTTCTGGATTCTGATGATGGTGGGAGCGTGGCTCCTGCTTCTGGGGATCAACAGCCTGCAAGAGTTCTTTCAGGGCCGTGCCGTTCGGGCCATGAATAACGCTGTCCGGCGGGACATGGCGGCGACCCTGCTGCAAAAAAACCACGTGGAGTTTCATGCGCTGGACACCGGAGAATACCTGTCCTTGTTCACCAATGACATCAATCAGATCGAAAATCTGGCATGGAAGCCCTTCTATCAGTGTGTCGATTCTGCCGCTACCATCGTGTTCAGCGCCGCCGCGCTGCTGACGCTCCACTGGTCCCTGCTGGGCGCGGCGCTGGCAACCACCGTAGTCATGCTGTTCGTCCCGCAGCTGTTCAACAAACGGATGGAAAAGCTGGGCGGCGTCTGCGCCGCGGAGCAGGCGGCGGCTACCAGTAAGTTAAAGGACCTTCTGGCGGGCTGGGACGTACTGCGCTCCTTTGGCCGGGAGCAGCGGTTCAGCCAGGGAACGGAAGCGGCCAGCGACCAGATCGAGAAGCCTAAGTTCCGCCTGACCTATGTAAAAGGTTTTGTCGGCGCGGGAATCGGCTGTATCAACGTCCTCTGTCAGATGCTGGTCAACATTCTGATCGGCGTCCTGTCCATCCAGGGCGTGATCCTCCAAGGCTCGCTGGCGGGCGGCGGCAACCTGTGCGGCAGTCTCTCCAACGGGCTGGGGAGTATGGCGCAGCTCCTGCTTTCCTTCTCTTCCTCCAAGCCCTATTTTGAAAAGATCACCGTCCGCGCCGACGATGCCCGACCCGAAGCTGGTATGGATTCGGAACAGTTCAGCTGCGCCATCACGGTGGAAAACCTGACCTTCCACTACGGCAAGAAGCCCGTCCTCCAGGACCTGACCCTCCAGTTCCAGAAGGGCGGCAAGTATGCCCTCACCGGCCCCTCTGGCTGCGGGAAGTCCACGCTTTTAAAGCTCCTCCTGGGCTGGCTGCCGGACTACGGCGGGGCGGTCCGCTTCGATGGAAAAGACGCCAGAGGCTTCACCCCCGAACAGCTGCAAAAGCAGATGAGCTACATCGAGCAGAACGTCTTCCTCTTTAATTCTACCATCCGGGACAACATCACCCTGGGGGAGACATTTACCGACGAGCAGATGGAACGGGCCCTGCGGGACAGCGCGCTGATTGGCGACCTCGCCTCCATGCCCGACGGCCTGGACACCATCGTAGGCGAAGAGGGCGGCAATCTCTCCGGAGGCCAAAAGCAGCGGGTCGCCATCGCCCGGGCCCTGATCCACAACCGCTCCATCCTTCTGGTGGACGAGGGCACCAGCGCGCTGGACCAGAAAAACGCCGACATCGTGGAAAAGAGCCTCCTCTCCAACCCGGACCTGACCCTCATTCTGGTCAGCCACCATCTCACTCCGGAGCGGAAGGAGCAGTTTACCCAGGTGTTCGACCTACCTTCGGCGTGAGACGCCGCCGGTAGCTCGGGAGTGGGGGAACCGTGCGGTTTATGAAAAAAATAAAGAAA
>VSNB01000163.1 GCA_009774055.1 Clostridiales bacterium | reverse complement strand
ATTTATAATATTTAAACAGGTTCCTGCTATGTTCTACTAATAAATTTGTGTTGCCCCCTCCACTTTGTTTCTTGCGGCCTCCAGACTGTCAAAAAAGCCCTCCGCAGGAGTTTGCCGCCCGCAGGCGGCAAAGAAATTTATTCGTTTTTCCCGCGGCATGTACGTGGGAAAAACACTTTGCGCGGAGCGAGCGTCGAATTGTCTGCCGCAGGCAGACAACCGAGGCGCAGAGCGGAGCGAAGCCTATTCAAAAAAGATGCAAAGCATTTTTTTGACACACAGAAGGCCGCAGAACCATTGGTCCTGCGGCCTCCGCGCGTTTTTCCGATTTCCTCACAGCCAGACGGCCCAGTCTCCATAGGAAAAGGTTCCGCTGCCGTGGCGCAGCTTTCCCTCCGCCTGCAGCTGGCGGAAGGCGTCCCGCATACGGAGGATGATCTCGGGCTGGATGTCCAGAGAGTGGTGGGCGGGGAATACCCGCCGGACGGGCAGTGCGGCGATTTTCTCCAGGGAGGCTAGGTAGGCCGCAGGGTCGGTGGAGGGGTAATAGGCCAACAGGGTGTCCTTGTATACCAGGTCACCGGTGAAGAGGTATCCGGTTTCCTCCTCCCAGAAGCACATGTGCCCTGGGGAGTGGCCGGGAGTATGGAGGACCCGGACGGACCGTCCGCCGAGGTCGATGGCGTCGCCGTCCCTGAGAACGCGGGCAGGGGCGCCCTGGAAGAGAGTGTAGGCATCGATGTCGAAGTCCTCCGGCGGGTCGCAGCGGTCGAGGACCATGGCCCGGACGGTTTTCGCCGGCAGGGGGAAGGCCCCGTTCAGCCAGTCCAGCTCCGCGCCGTGGGCGCAGAAATCGGGGAAGTATTGATGGCCGCCGATATGGTCCCAGTGAATATGGGTGGCGGCGGCCGTTACAGGCTTGTCCGTCAATTTTATGACTTCATCATGAATATTGCAGATTCCAAGTCCCGTATCAATCAGCAGGCTTCGCTCCGCCCCGTTCAGGAGGTAGCAGTGGGTTTCCTCCCAGTGGCGGTATTCGCTGATTGAGAAGGAATTATCGTCTATTTTGTCAATTGTAAACCAGTTATCCATAAGAATGCCTCTTTTCGTTCAATAGCGGGCCGAATCAGGAGCCGGTTCCCCCGCCGCCCGCAGGGCGGCGGAGATCAGACGACCACGCGCCCTGTTGTGAAGGAATGGTCCGAGTAGGGCCGGATCGCCCGGATCTTCTCCATCATATCTGAAAACTTCCCGGGCCGCAGGCTCTGGGGCCCGTCGCACAGCGCGTGCTCGGGATCGTTGTGGACCTCGATAATGAGCCCGTCGGCCCCGCATGCCGTGGCCCCCAGGGCCATGGGGGCCACCAGCTCCCACCGCCCGGTGGCGTGGCTGGGGTCCACCACCACCGGCAGATGGGTCAGCTGATGGAGCACCGGAATGACAGAAAGATCCATGGTATTCCGGGTGGCAGTTTCAAAGGTGCGGATGCCACGCTCGCAGAGAATCACCTGGTCGTTGCCTCCGGCCATGACGTATTCCGCGCTCATGAGCAGCTCCTGTAGGGTGTTGGCCATGCCCCGCTTGATGAGCACCGGCTTGCGCAGCTTCCCCAGCTCCTTGAGGAGCTCGAAGTTCTGCATGTTCCGGGCCCCCACCTGGATGATGTCGATGTCCTCGAAGAGGGGCAGGTGCTTGGCGTCCATGATCTCCGTGACGATGGGCAGGCCCGTGGCCGCCCGGGCCTCCAGCAGCAGCCGGATGCCCTCCTCGTGGAGGCCCTGGAAAGCGTAAGGGGAGGTCCGGGGCTTGAAGGCCCCGCCCCGGAGGACCTGGGCCCCCGCCAGCTTTACGGACTGGGCCACGGAAATGATCTGCTCCTCCGTCTCCACGGAGCAGGGGCCGGCCATCACCAGGAAGTGGCCCCCGCCGATCCTGGCCCCGTTGGACAGGGTGATGACGGTGTCCTGCTCATGGAATTTCCGGTTGGCGTTCTTGTAGGGCTCCTGGATGCGCTTGACGGTTTCCACGATGTCCAGGGCCATGATGCTCTCGATGTCCACCCGGGAGGTGTCGCCCACCAGGCCCACGATGGTGTGGTTTTCGCCGATGGACTTGTGCGTCTCCAGCCCCATGCTGTGGAGCCAGCTGTCGAAGAGCTCCACCTGCTGCCGCTCCGCGGTCTTTTTCAGAATGACGATCATATGGGTAATCTCCTGTCTTAAAATTTCGTTTTGGGTACAAAAAAACGGGTCTTACAGTGGATTTCACTGTAAGACCCGGATCAAACGGCCTGACCCGCTTCCCGCCGCAGCAAAACCACCCTTATCTACTTGTGCAGATAAAGGTAAAGTAAAAATATACGGCAACGGCAGCGGCGGAGAATGACGGGGCGTTCATGGGCGAAACCTCGCTTCATAAAAGGTTAGAAGTATTGTAACACGCCGCGCCCCCGCTGGCAAGAGGAAAATGCGGAAAAAACGGAAAATTTTTATAAAATTCTTTCACGAAATATTAACCATTCCCCGGCGATCTGTGTTATAATAGACTTCGTATCATTTTAACATGAACACATGGATACATATGAGGTGAGCCGATGAGCAGTTTTGTCCGGTTTGAAGGCGTCAAAAAGGTCTACCGCATGGGCGAGGTGGAGATCGAGGCCCTGCGCAGCGCAACCTTCGCCGTGGAAAAGGGGGAGCTGTGCGTCATCGTAGGCCCCAGCGGCGCGGGAAAGACCACCCTTCTCAATATCCTGGGCGGCATGGACACCCTCACCGAGGGCCGGGTCTTTCTGGGCATGGAGGAGATCTCCGCCTATAACGCCAAGCGTCTGACCGCCTACCGCCGCCACGATATTGGCTTTGTCTTTCAGTTTTACAACCTGGTGCCCAACCTGACGGCCCTGGAGAACGTGGAGCTGGCCTCCCAGATCTGCAAGAATCCCATGGATGCCGCCGAGGTGCTGCGCTCCGTGGGACTGGGGGAGCGGCTGAACAACTTCCCCGCCCAGCTCTCCGGCGGCGAGCAGCAGCGGGTCGCCATCGCCCGGGCCCTGGCGAAAAATCCCCAGCTGCTGCTGTGCGACGAGCCTACCGGGGCCCTGGACTACCATACCGGAAAGTCCATTTTGAAGCTCCTGCAGCTGATGAGCCGGAAAAACGGCATGACGGTGGTGATTATCACCCACAACAGCGCCCTGACCGCCATGGCGGACCGGGTAATCCAGGTGAAGAACGGCGCGGTCACCTCCGAGGAGATCAACGACCGGCCTGTTCCTGTGGAGGAGATCGAATGGTAAGGACGCTGTTTCGCTCCGCCCTGCGGGAGATCCGCCAGAGCATGGGGCGGTATCTGGCGATTTTAGCCATCGTGGGCCTGGGAGTGGGCTTCTTCGCCGGCCTCAGGGCCTGCCAGCCGTCCATGATGGCCACCGGGGTGGACTATCTGGACAAGCAGAGGCTGTACGACTTCCGGCTGCTGTCCAGCCTGGGCTTTACGGAGGAGGATACGGCGGCCTTCGCCGCCCTGGAGGGAGTGGAGGCCGCCCGGGGGGCGGTGTACGCCGACTTCCTGACGGACCTCGGGGAGGGCAATGAGGCGGTAGTCCGGGCCCACTCTCTGACGGAGGATATGAACCTCCCCGCCCTGTCGGCGGGACGGATGCCGGAGGAGCCCTACGAGTGCCTGGGGGACGCCAAGTATTTTTCCGAGGATATGCTGGGTCGGACCCTGACGGTAGCCGGGGACAACAGTGAGGACACCCGGGAGCTTCTGCGCTGCGAGGGCTATACGATCGTGGGACTGGCCTGGTCCCCGGCCTACCTCAATTTCGAGCGGGGCACCAGCTCCGTGGGCGGCGGCAGCGTGGCCGCCTATGTGTATATCTCCGAGGAGGGGTTCGACTTTGAGGTCTATCACGAAATCTACCTGACCATGACCGATGCCGGCGAGGCATACTCCGACGCCTACAACGCCCGGCGGGACGAAATGAAGCCGGCGGTGGAGGACATGGTGGACCAGCGGGCGGAGAAGCGCTACGACGACATCTACGCCGAGGCCATGGAGGCGATCACCGATGCCCAGCAGGAAATCACGGACGGCTGGGAGGACTACCATCGGGAGAAGGCCGACGCGGAAAATGAGCTGGACGACGCCTACCGGGAGCTGACCGACGGCGAGTCCGACTATGAGCAGGGCCAGCGGGACTACGAGCAGGGCTGGGTGGACTATGCCCAGGGCCAGCGGGACCTTGCCGACGGCCAGCAGAAGGTTTCCGATGCCCAGCAGGAGCTGGCGGATGCGGAGCAGGAGGTGGCCGACGGCGAAAAGGAACTGGCGGACGCCCGGCAAGAATTGGACGACGGCTGGGCGGAATACAACCAGGCCAAGGCCGACGCGGACCGGGAGCTGGCGGACGCCCGGCAGAAGCTGGAGGACGGCGAGCGGGAATACCGGGACGGCCTGGCGGAATATAACGAGGGCGAGGCGAAGTTGGCGGACGCGGAGCGGGAGATAGCCGCCGGCGAGGCGGAGCTCCGGGACGGCCAGCGGCAGCTGGACGCCGCCGAGGCCCAGCTGGCGGACGCCTGGTACCAGTTGGAGCGCGGCCTGCGGGAGCTGGAGGCCGCAGAGCGGCAGCTGCGGGAGAGCGAGAGCCAGTACGAAAGCCTCCATACGCTCTACCAGACGGTTGAGAGCATGGGCGGCATCGATGCGGTGCGCGCCGCCGCCGAGGCGAGCCCGGAGGCCGCCGCGCTGGCGGGAGCCTGGGACCAGGCGGAGAGCCAGCTGGGCAGTCCGCTGAACGCCGGAACGCTGTCCTATCTGAGTACGTCCATAACCAACGGTTGGGCCGAATACAACAGCGGCCTGCAGGAGTATCAGTACGGTTATTCCCAGTATCAGGATGGTGCGGCCCAGGTGGAGCAGTCCCGGCGGCAGCTGCGGGAGGCCCAGGCCGAGCTGGACCGGGGCAGGAAGGAGCTTGCCGACGGCCAGCGGGAGCTGGCGGAGGCCAAGCGGCAGCTGGACGCCGCTCAGAAGGAGCTGGACAGCGGCTGGGCGGAATATAACGACGCCAAGGCCCAGGCCGACCGGGAGCTGGCGGACGCCTACCGGAAGCTGCAGGACGGGGAGGCGGAGTACGCCAACGGCGCCGGGGAGCTGGCGGCCGGCCGGCAGAAGCTGGAGGACGGCCGCAGGGAGCTGGACGACGCCCAGAAGGAGCTGCGGGACGCCCAGCAAAAGCTCGCCGATGCCAAGGACCAGCTGGACCGGGCCCCCGATGAGCTGGCCGATGCCCGCCATGAGCTGGACAGCGGCTGGCTGGACTACAACGACGGCCGGGCCGACGCGGAGCGGGAATTCGCCGACGCGGAGCGGGAGCTGACGGACGCGGAGCGGGAGCTTGCTGATGCCCGGGAGAAGCTGCGGGACCTCAAGCACGCCTCCACCTACGTCCTCACCCGGTCGGAAAACACGGGCTACGCCTGCTTTGAGAACGATACGTCTATTGTGGCGGCTATTTCGGTGATTTTCCCGGCGTTCTTCTTCCTGGTGGCGGCGCTGGTGTGCATGACTACCATGACACGGATGGTGGACGAGCAGCGCACTCAGATCGGCGTGTTGAAGGCCCTGGGCTATTCCAAGGGACAGATCATGAGCAAGTACCTCTTTTACGCCGGGTCCGCCGCCCTTATTGGCAGTCTGGTGGGCTACACCCTGGGCGTGGCGGGACTGCCGTGGATCATATGGGAGATCTATGGGATGATCTACGGCTTTGCGCCCCTGCGGCCTGCGGTGCTGCCGGACCTGGCGTCCATGTCCTTCGCGGCGGCGCTGCTGTGCGCCATGGGGTCCACCTATCTGGCCTGCCGGATGGAGCTGAAGCGGCAGGCGTCGGAGCTGATCCGGCCCAAGACGCCCAGGGCGGGCCGCCGGGTATTCCTGGAGTATATCACCCCCCTGTGGCGGCGGCTGAGCTTCCTCCACAAGGTTTCCGTCCGGAACGTGCTGCGCTACCGCAGCCGCCTGGTTATGATGGTGCTGGGCATCGGCGGCTGCACCGCCCTGCTGTGTACGGGCTTCGGCATCCGGGACTCCATCGCCCACGTGGCGGACAACCAGTTTGACGAGATCACCCTGTACGACTACGCCGTCACCTTCCAGGACCCCCAGACCCAAGCATCTGCGGAGGACTATCTGGCCCGGTACGGCTGGGAGCGGGAGAACGCCCTGCTGGTCCACAGCGGCAGCGTGGACGTGCTGGCGGAGGGCGGCGTGAAGTCTGTGTATCTGGTGGTTTCCGCCTCCGACACGCTGGAGGGCTTTCTGTCCCTGCACAACGACGAGGGGCCGGTGGCCTATCCCGGTCCGGATCAGGCGGTGCTCAACGCCGGGCTGGCGGAGAGCCTGGGCCTTGTTCCCGGCGACAGCATCAAGCTGCGCAGCAGCGAGCTGGGCGTCCTGGAGGTCACCATTTCCGCCCTGTGCGACAACTACGTGTTCAACTACGTCTATGTTTCGACGGAGACTTATGTCCGCCAGCTGGAGGAGACGCCGGAGTACAACACCCTCTATCTCAAGGCCCATGCTGACGCGGACCCTTATGAGGAGGGGGCGCTGCTTCTGGAGGACGAGGACGTGGGGGCAGTGACGGTGAACGAAGATACCCGGGCGCGGGTGGACAGCATGCTGTCCCGGCTGGACTATATCGTGGTGGTGATTGTGCTGTGCGCGGCGGCGTTAGCGTTCATTGTGCTCTATAACCTGACCAATATCAACATCACGGAGCGGATACGGGAGATCGCCACCATCAAGGTGCTGGGATTTTATCAGGGCGAGGTGGCTTCCTACGTGTTTCGGGAGATTAACCTTCTGTCCGTTCTGGGGAGCCTGGCGGGCCTGGCCATGGGGAAGGGGCTTCATTCCTTCGTCATGGCGCAGGTGAAGATTGATTCCATGACCTTTGCCTGCCGGATCGCGCCCCTGAGCTATTTGATTTCTTTTGCCATGACTTTGCTGTTTACGGTTGTTATTTCGACGGGGATGCGGCCCCGGCTCCGTAAAATCGACATGGCGGAGTCGCTGAAATCTATCGAATAGGCGGGGGCGTTTTGCAACCCCGCCCCCCCCCACCCCGGCAGAGGGAAGTAGCACCACTCGGGCGGGCCCGCAGG
>VSNB01000162.1 GCA_009774055.1 Clostridiales bacterium | reverse complement strand
GCCCAAGACCGTCAGCAGAACGCCGCTGATGAGGGCGATGGCCACGGCGGTATGCACACCGGCCCGTACCTGCTCCGGCCGTCCGGCCCCCAGGTCCCGGGCCACCACCACGTTGGTGCCAACGGAAAAGCCCACAAACAGGGTCACCAGCAGATTGATCAGCGACGAGGTGGAACCCACAGCGGCCAGGGCCGCCTCGCCTGCGTAGCGGCCCACCACCACCACGTCGGCAGCGTTGAAAAGCAGCTGCAGGATGCTGGAAAACATCAGCGGCAGGGCGAAGAGCAGAATCTTTCCCGCCAGAGGGCCGTGGACCATGTCCATCTGATATCCATTTTTTACCTGCCGTTTCGATTCCATGCAGATCCTCCTCCCGCTTTCGCCCCGCTTTCCGCAGAGCCGGCAAGCCCGTTATACCATACCCTGCACCGGAATACAATATGGAAAATGAAAAAAGTCTCCCTAAAAAAACCGGAATTTTCCGGCGTTCTTCGGTAAAATGCGAATATCCGCAGAAAAAAGGGGGCCCGGAACTGCATCCGGGCCCCTTTTCGGCCGGGTTTATTCGGTAACAATGACCAGGACCTCGAAGGAATCGCTGTCCACGTCGTTGGTGAAGGAAACGGGGTAGTATCCCGGCGTATTGCCGGTGATGGTAAGGGTGGTAGTCCCGTTGGAGAAGGAGCCGTTCCACGTACAGCTGACACCGCCGCCGGGGGTGTGGAAGGTGAAGGTATTGTCCCCGGTGTACCCCTCATAAACGGAAATCGTCTCGCTTCCATACTGGCGGAGCACCACCACGCCCTTGGAGGCGTAGTAATCCCTGGAGGCGAAGCCGTAACCGGCATCCAGCAGGTCGATGAGCTCCCTCAGCTCGCCCTCCACCTCGTCCAGCCGGGAGCTGCCGTCGGAGAGCTGACCGCTGACATCCTCCAGCTGGCCCCGGGCATCCTCCAGCTGCTGGGTGGAATCCGCCATCTCGTCCGACATCTTGTCATAGTCCAGCTGGAGCCGGTCCAGCTGGGCCTGGATGTCCGACGCCTCCTCCTGCGCGTCCAGGAGCCGGGCCTGCTCCTCCTCATAGTTCCTCTTGAACTGAAGGGCTTTATAGCCCGCGAATCCCGCGCAGGCCGCCGCCAGCACGGTACAGACCGCCAGAATGGCGACGGCGGCTGTCAGAGCCCCGGACTTTTTCACCGGAGCGGGAGCGGGACGGGGATCGCCCGCCAGGCCGGGCGGAGGCGGCTGAACCGGCGGAATCTGAATCGTGGGAGAATCCGGCGGCGGGGGCGGAGGCGCGGCCGCCAGAGACGCGCCGCACTCGGTGCAGAAAAGCTGGTCGTCAGAAAGGCTGGTCCCGCAGTTAGGGCATCGCTTCATATCTCTTTAATCCTCCTGTCTCGGCACTGCGCATCCATGGTTCCATCTGGGGCCTATCCCACCAGCAGGCCCATCCCGTCCAGCAGGTCCTCCAGACTGTCTCGGTCCAGGGAGTGGGTTATTTCCAGGCTGTGGTCCGGAAGATTCACCCGGGCCGCTTCGATGCCCGGCCTCCCGGCCAGATCCCGGGCCAGCTCTTCGCCGCAGGCGGCGCAGTGGTTCCTGGCGGTGCAGAAGCCGCAGTTCATATAGGTAACGGTCAGCGTCTCGGTCATGGCCGCCCTCCGTCAATCCAGCCGTACGCTGGGAAACAGCCCCGCGTCCGTATGGGGCAGGAAGCAGGCGGCGACAAATTCGTCCATATATCCCGGCTCGTTGGAAAGCTCCAGGTATGTCATGGACCGGCTCAGCTCGAAAACCTTCTCCCGGGCAGCGCTGCTCATCAGCATGGCGTAGGCTCCGGTCTGGGAGGAGTTGCCGATGTAGTGGAAGTTCTCCAGGGGGATGTCGGGGAACATGCCGATGGTGACGGCGTTGCGCATATTGATGCCGCTGCCGATGCCGCCGGCTACGTAGACCCGCTCGATCACCGACGCGTCGAAGCCCAAAGAGGCCAGCATGGTCTGGGTGGCGGAGAAGATGGCCCCCTTGGCCCGGATGAAGTTATCGATATCCACCTCGTTGATGACTACGTCCTTGGCCCCGCCGGTGTCCTTCTTCCAGGCCAGGACATAGCTGCCCATGCCGTGCTCGTCCCGGAGAATCCGTTCGCCCTCCCGGACCAGCTTTCCCTTGCCGTTGATGATGCCGCAGCGGAAAAGCTCGGCGATGATGTCGATGATGCCGCTGCCGCAGATGCCCGCCGGGGGAACGTTCCCCACCACGGTCATGGAGGGCTCCATGGTTTCCTTGTCGATGACGCACGCCTCAATGGCCCCGTCAGTGGCCCGCATGCCGCAGGAGATGTCCCCGCCCTCGAAGGCCGGACCCGCGGAGCAGGCGCAGCTCATCTGGAACTCGTTATTGCCGAACACCAGTTCGCCGTTGGTGCCCAGATCAATGAACAGGCTCATGGCCGGGTCGTTCCAGATCATGGACACCAGCGCGCCGGCGGTAATGTCCCCGCCTACGTAGCTGCCGATATTGGGGGCCACGATGAGCTCCGCCAGGGGGTTCATCTTCAGCCCGATGTCCCGGACAAACAGATGGTCCGTACGGAAGAAGCTGGGCACAAAGGGCTCCATCCGAATAGGGTCGGCGTGGAGGCCCAGCAGCAGATGGTTCATGGTGGTGTTCCCCGCCAGCACCATCCGGTAGACCCGCCGGGGATTGATGCCCGCCTCCCGGTACATGAAGGAGAGCATGGGAATGATGGACTCCTTCACCACCGCATCCTGGAGGCGCTTGCGTCCGCCGGGCTTGCCGGACTCGATGATGCGGTTGATAACATCCGCGCCGTAGCGGATCTGTCCGTTGCCGCCGCTGGCCTTGGCAAGAATTTTTCCCGTCTCCAGGTCCACCAGCACCCCCGCCAGGGATGTGGTGCCCAAATCCAGGGCGAAGCCCACCAGGGGATCGGCGGAGTCTCCCGGCAGCACGTCCCGCAGGAGAATCCGGTCCCCGTCCCGGCTTATCACGCACTTAACCTTGAAATTGCTCTCCCGCAGCACCTGGCTGAGGTTCTTCAGCACGGCATAGGGCAGCATGACGGCGCTCTCGTCCACGCCCGCGGCGGCCTCCACCGCCCGGAGCAGCCGCTCGTTGTCGGGCATGGTATCGTCCAGCGTGGGCTCCTCCAGCTCCAGGGGCAGGAAGGACAGATCGCTGCCGAAGGCGACGCCCGCCTCCTCCAGCTGCCTGCGGAGGTTCTCGAAAATGGCGATCTCCTCGGGAGAGGAGAGGTCCGCCATCTTCATCCGGCTGCGGTAGGCGGAGGCGATGTCGGGGACCTCGATCTCCGCGTCGCCGGTGATGGTGGCGAGGCAGGCCAGACGCCAGCCGGCGTCGTACTCCTCCCGGGAGATATGCCGGTTGATGGGGGCGTCCAGACTTCCGGAGGCCAGGCGCACCCGGCACTTGCCGCAGACCCCGTTGCCGGAGCAGGGAGCGTCGATGGCCACATTGGCCTTCCGGGCCACATCCAGGAGCTTTTCGCCGGGGTTGGCATCAATGACCACGGGATTGCCGGTTTCAAAGCGGAAGGTAATGGTAAACATATGGATTCGTGTCCTTTCTCAGGATTTTTGATCTTCTCCAGCCTAGTATATCCCCTCCGGGCGGAATTGTCAAGGATTTAACGAGGGCGCGGCAGCGCGTTCAGAAGCGCCTCCAGCTCCCGGAAGGAGCCCCGGGGATAGTCCTCCAGGGGCAGATTGCCGGCGTTTTCCAGATAGTCGGTCACCAGATAGACCTCCATCCCCGCCTCCCGGGCGGACATGTCGTCCACGGGGTTGTTGCCCACCATCAGGCATTCCCCGCCCTGCCGGCCGATCTGGGCCAGGATGTCCTCGTAATAGCCGGGATTCGGCTTGCTGCGGCGGCAGTTCTCGTAGGTGGTGATATAGTCGAAATCCGACGCCGCCAGCCCCACCCAGCCCAGCCGGGTCCTCACCGCAGACGCCGGGAAAATGGGATTGGTCGCGAGGACCAGGCCATACCCCTTTTCCCGCAGGGAGCGGATCAGGCTGCTCCGGTCCGCATCCTCCCGCAGGGCCGACCGGGCTCCGTCAAAGTCCCGGGTATAGAAATCCTCCAGGATGTTCTCCAGATCCAGGGCCTGCGTCCCCAGCTCCCGGGCAAAGACGTCCCAGAACGCCTGCCGGTTGACGGCGGCGCCGTCATTGCGGATCATGGCGTCCACCCCCGCCCACAGCGCGCGGATGAGGCTGTCTCCGTCCCAGCCCATAGGGACCAGCCGCCGGAGCAGGAGCTGGAAATAGGCGCGGACAAACTCGTCCTGCAGAAAGGGGGCCAGGGTGCCGTCCAGATCGAAAAGAATCGTATTGTACATGGCTTCAACTCCTTTTGGGAGATTATACCAAAGCGGCGCGGTTTTCGCAAGCGGGAATTATTGTTACAAGTTTGTTAATTTCCTGCGGCAGGGCTTCCTTTCAGGCGGCGGTTATGGTAAACTTTTGTCGAATTTGTCACGTTCGAAAGAAGGAGAACGTCTATGAAGAAAAAAACCGTTCTGAAAAAGCTGCTGGCCTTGTCTCTGTGCGCGTCGCTGTCGCTGACGCTGCTGTCCGGCGCGGCCCTGGCGGTGGAAACCTTTACCGCCAGCGAGGCGTGCATCGCGCTGATAAAGGAATTCGAGGGCTTCCGGTCCATGCCCTATACGGACGACAGCGGGGAGTGGTACATCGGTTACGGCACCGAGTGCGAACCCGGCGACTACCCCGCCGGTGTCACCGAGCTGGAGGCGGACGCGCTGCTGCGCGCCCACCTGACAGAGCGGGACGAGGGCCTGGTGAACGGCTTTCTGGTGCAGTACGGTATCTCTGTCACCCAGGAGCAGTTCGACGCCATGGTCAGCATGACCTACAACCTGGGGGCCCAGTGGATCAACCCGGAGTACCGGCTGTGCTCCTACCTGATCAACGGCCTCTACCGCTACAGCGAGGCGGAGGTCGTCAACGCCATCGCCGCCTGGTGCCACTCCGGAAACACGGTGCTGGAAAACCTGGTGGCCCGGCGGCTCCGGGAGGCGTTTTTGTTCCTCTACGGCGATTACGAATTCCAGGATGCCGGCTCCCGCTACTGCTACATAGACTTCGAGCCCAACGGCGGGCAGAAGAGTCCCGACCAGGCCAGCCGGACGGTGTTCTATCCCACCGGCAGCGTCTACGGCCTTCTGCCGGAGCCTACCCTGGCGGGGCAGACGTTCCTGGGCTGGTTTACCGCCGACGGTACCCAGCTGACGGGCCAGGAAACCGTCCTCAGCTCCCTCCACGTCTACGCCCGGTGGTCCGGCGGCGGCGCGGCTATCCCCACCCCCACCCCCGTCCAGCCGGAAATCGACTACTCCTCCTGGGTCAACCCCTACCGGGATGTGAAGGAGAACGACTGGCACTATACCTACGTCCGGGAGCTGAGCTGGCACAGCATCATCAAGGGCTATGACGACGGGACCTTCCGCCCGGACAGCACCCTTACCGCCGGCGAGGCGCTGAAGCTGCTGCTGGTGGCCGCTACCCAGATCGATCCGGGCAATGCCACCGGAGGCCACTGGGCGTCCAGCTATCTGACCATGGCGGAAAACATGGGCTGCACCGCGCCGGGAGAAATCCTGGACCTGGACGCCCCCATCGGGCGGCTGACTATTGCGAAGATCGCCGCCATCGCCATGGGCCTGGAGCTGAAAAGCGGCGCGACGCCCTTTGCCGACATCGATGACACCTACGCCCTGACGCTCTATGAGGCGGGGGTCATCACCGGCGAAATCCTGGATACCCAGCGGTACTTCAACCCCTACGGCAGTATTACCCGGGCGGAAATGAGCGCCATCGTCTCCCGCCTGCGGAGCTACTCCGCGCCCAACGACCCCGCCCGGACCGGATACATCAGCTTCCGGAACAAGCTGATCCCCGTGGACTGGAGCGTTCCCGCCGCGCCCTATAATAAGGATCTCTTTGTCCGGGACGGCAGTCGCCTGTACTATAACGACCCCGCCTATACCACCGAATGGGGCATCGACGTTTCCCGCCACCAGGGGGACATCGACTGGCAGAAGGTGGCGGGAGCCGGCATCCAGTTCGCCCTGATCCGCGTGGGAGGCCGGGGAGCCGACTCCGGCGAGCTGTATGACGACGCCAAGTTCGAGGAGTTCCTGACGGGGGCCCAGGCGGCGGGCCTGAAAACCGGCGTGTATTTCTACTCTCAGGCCATCAATACGGCGGAGGCCGTGGAAGAGGCCCTGTACACCATCGGCAAGCTGAACGGCAGGGCTTTGGAATATCCCATCATCTTCGACTGGGAGATCTTCTCCAAGACCGCCCGGAGCTACGGAGTGGACAAGAACACCCTGACAGAGTGCGCCATCGCCTTCTGCGACACGGTGGCCCAGGCGGGGTATACGCCGATGATCTACATGGGGCTGGAGGTCGGCTACGAGCGGCTGGACCTGAGCCGGCTGACGAACTACGATTTCTGGTTCGCCCAGTACAACAGCCGGAACCAGCCGGATATGTACTACAATTATCGGATCTGGCAATACACCGACAGCGGCTCCATCCCCGGCATCGAGGGCCGGGTGGATATGGATCTGGCTTTCATTCCTTATTAAGCACAGAATTTATGAAAAGGGCCGGCGTCTTTCGAGACGCCGGCCCTTCTGCATTTTACCGCTTACCGCCGCGTACGCTCCGCTGTCCGGGGACAATCCTGTGGTACCAGCCCTTGACGTGCCAGCCTACGGTTTCCCCTACCTCCCGGGACGCCACCATCTTGTCCGCCAGCGTCAACAGCCACGCCTCCGAGCTCTTGGGCCAGGAGGCCAGGGGGAACATATGGCTGGCAATGGCGTCCTTCTGCCGCTGGTCCAGGTCGAAGAGCCGCCCCGCCCGGTGGGCGGCGTGGGCCCCATGGATGAAGGCGTGCATATGGCGCACCCTCTGCCAGCCGGAGTAGCGGCTCATATACCGCTGGTGCCGCTCACTCTGCCAGTCATAGCCGAAAAAGTCGTGGAGCAGGGCGGCGCGGGTCAGGGCCCGCACCCGCTCCTCCCGAAGATGGAACCGCCTGGCCAGGCGGTAGGCGCATTTAGCGGTGTCGATCGAGTGGATATACAGGGAGGTCTCCCCGCCGGGGTGGGGGGCGTCCGTCAGCGGTTAAAACAGCGGGTGGCTGTTAATGTC
>VSNB01000161.1 GCA_009774055.1 Clostridiales bacterium | reverse complement strand
ACCCCCCAAACCCGCCCCCGCCCGGGGGGCCCGGGGGCGGGCGGGCCGGGGCCCCGCTTCCTGTACGGATTATTGGACGGTTATATAGCGCATGAGCATAACCGCCAGCTGCGCCCGGGCCGCTTTGCCGCCGGGCTGGAGGGCTGACAGGTCTTTGTTTCACAGGGAAGGGAGACAGCGCTTTATGTGCCCCGCGCCCCCGCCTCCGGCAGGGGAATGCAGGTGGCGTTGGGGTCGCAGCCCTTGGGGCCGAAGAAGTTTACTTTCTTCTCCGACAGCCGGATGTCCACCCGCCGGCTGCGGGCGCATTCGCCGTCCAGACATGTCACGATATCCCTGTCTCGGGACTCGATGGTGATTTCCCGGGCGGAATAGCACTTGGCGATCCCCGGCAGGGTGTGATACAGCCCCTTTGCGTAGGCCCCCACGAACCGGAGGAAGGTGGGGCGGCTGACCTTCCGCACCAGCAGCGTATTGAGGACCCCGTCGTCCATCCGCGCCTCCGCCACGGGCATGAAGCCTCCGCCGTAGTATCGGCCGTTGCACACCGCCGCCAGGGCGAACTCTCCCTCCAGCGTCTCCCCGTCCAGGGTAATTGTCCACTGGCGTCCCAGGCTCCGCAGCAGGAAGTTGACCCCCAGGGACAGGATGTAGCTGCCCTGGCCCCCCAGCAGGGGCAGTTTGCCGTATGTATGCACGTCGTCCGCCACCTGGGCATCGAAACCGGAGCAGGCCACCGTCAAAGCCAGCCGCCCGTTGCAGTCGATGGCGTCCAGGGGCATGACCGGACCGTCCCACAGGTTCTCCGGGTCGGCGAACAGGGCCGCCTGGTCCCCGAAATTTTTCAGAAAGTCGTTGCCCGTGCCCACAGGGATGCAGGTCACGGCGGCGTTGGCACAGCCCGCCGCGCCGTTGGCGACCTCGTTCATGGTGCCGTCCCCGCCGCAGGCGTAGAGCCGCACCTCCTGCCCTGACCGGGCCAGGTTCCCCGCCGTCTCCATGGCGTGTCCGGGCCGCCTGGTCAGGATGCACTTCGTCTCCAGGCCTCGGCGGGCGGCCAGGTCCTTGGCCATATCCATCACGCGGGCAGTGCAGTCCCGCTTTCCTGCGGTGGGATTGATGATGAAAACATGCTTCATGGCTCCTGCCCGCTCCTCTCTTTCTGTGTGCCGGGCCTTTACCGCGTCCCGGCCAGACGTTCCAAGGCCTCCTCCCGCGTCTCCACGAAGAAGAAGTCCTTTCCCTGGTTGGACTCATAGATGAAGTCCCGCAGGGGCTTGCTGGTATAGCGGGAGTAATCCCCCCATACCGCCGCCTTGATATGGTAGTTGATCCATTTTTGCAGAATCTCCCCCGCCAGACCAGTGCTGAGGATGAAGAAATCCTCAGCGATAACGCTCTTGTCGATGGCGATCCGCTCCGCGCCGGTTTCATACCGGACCGTCATGGCCAGGTCCAGCGCCGAGGCGGCGTCGGTAATCACCGGCTCCGCGCCGGTAACCACCGCGATCTCCACGCCGCCGTGCTTGATGTATTCCACCTGCATTTCTGCTAACTTCAAATTTTTTACAGAAGCCCTTAACCGGGCGCGCGCCGCCTATGATTGGTCCAGGCTTCTTACGGTTTCCTGTGTTCCAGATACGCCAGCGCCGCCTCCGCGTCCCTGGCGATCTGTTCCCGCAGGGCGTCTATGCTCCCGAACCGCCTCTCCGGGCGCAGCATGCTCAAAAATTCCACCCGGCACTCCGCTCCGTACAGCTCCGGCGCGCCGGTAAGCAGATGGCTCTCCACCGTCACGCCGCCGTCGGTATCCACCGTAGGCCGCACGCCCACGTTGGTCACGGCGGGATAGCTTCTGCCCCCCACCGCTGCCCGGGCGGCGTAGACACCGAAGGCGGGAACCAGCTGCCGGGAGTCGGGGACCAGGTTCACCGTAGGACGGCCCAGCTGGGAGGTGCCGATCCGCTTTCCGTGCCGCACCGGCCCGGCGATGGCGAAGGGCCGGCCCAGGAACCGGGCCGCCGCCTCCGCCTCCCCCTTTTCCAGCAGGGAGCGGATGTGGGTGGAGCTGACGGTGATGCCGTCCATCTCCACCGCTGGGATGATGTCGCACCCCAGTCCCAGCAGCTGTGCCCGCTCCTTCAGCAGCGCCGCGCTGCCGCTGTTTTTGTGGCCGAAGCGGAAGTCGTGCCCCGCCACCAGCCATCCCGCCCGGTACTCCTCTTGCAGGAAGTTGACGAAGTCCTCCCAGGGCATGGTCATCATGGCCCGGTCGAAGGGGACGACCACCACCTCCATCCCCGGAAAGAGCGCCGCCGCCGTCCGTCGCCGCTCCGCCGCCGTGGTCAGCAAAGGCACCGGCAGGCCGGTGACAAACTCTCTGGGGGAGCGGTCGAAGGTCACCATCGCAGGCGTCAGTCCCCGCTCCCGGCTTCGCTCCATGGCCCGGCGCAGCAGGGCCTGGTGGCCCAGGTGGACACCGTCGAAGAAGCCCAGGGCAATCACCCGTTTTCTGTTGTTCTCCATGGCCTCCTCCACCGGCGGATCATCCGCCGAAAAAATTCTTGACGGACCTCAGCTGTCCCTTTTCCCACTGGCTCAGGCAGAGGAATTCCCCCTCCTGTCCATAGACCCGGTATCGTCCCGGCGACAGGCCGGGGGCGGACAGCGGGTTTCCATTGCGGCATAGCCGCTCCTGGCCGGGATTGGGAATATGGTAAGCCGGACAATCCCCGAAAAGGCTGTCCACAGGCCGCAGCAGGGCCCCGTCTCTCTCCTGTACCTGCTCCAGGGTTACCGCGTCCGCCAGGGTGAACCCCGCCGCCATGGTCCGGCGCAGCTGGTCCATACATCCGCCGCAGCCAAGGGCCTGTCCGATATCGTGGCACAGGGTGCGGACATAGGTGCCCTTGGAGCACCGGACCCGCAGCAGGAATCGGTCCGGCCCGCTCCGCTCCAGAACCTCCAGGGCATGGATGGTGACCGGACGGGGGTCCCGGTGGACCTCCTGCCCCTTCCGGGCTAGCTCGTAGAGTTTCTTCCCGTTCCGCTTGATGGCAGAGAACATGGGCGGGACCTGTTCGACAGGACCGGTGAACCGGGGCAGGACCGCCTCCAGCTCCTCCCGGCCCACGGAGACGGTCCGTTCCTCCAGGACCTCCCCGGCGCTGTCCTGGGTGTTGGTAACCACGCCCAGCCGCAGTCCGGCGATATACTCCTTGTCACCCTTCTCCGCGAATTCCACCGCCCTGGTGGCGGTCCCTGCGAAGACGGGCAGCACGCCGGTAGCCATGGGGTCCAGGGTTCCTCCGTGGCCCACCCGGCGTTCCTTCAGAATCCCCCGCAGCTTGGCGCATACGTCCATGCTGGTCCAGCCTGCGGGCTTGTCGATGATCACGATGCCGCTGGGCATATCACTCCTCTGCGGGCGCATCGCCGCCATCGGCGGCATCGCCCTCGCCATTCCCGGCATCGCCCTCGCCATTCCCGGCATCGCCCTCGCCATTCCCGGCGTCGCCTTCGCCATTCCCGGCGTCGCCGGCGTCACCGGCGTTCCCGGCATCCTCGCCGTCCTGGGCGTCATCCTCCGTATTCAGCTCCGGGTGCAGGGCCATGACCGCCTCCCGGTAGGAGGTGATAAAGTCCTTCACGTCGATGGCATCCAGCTTTTCATTACGCTCCACGTTCTCTGCCATTTCCGCCAGCTGCCCGTCCAGATAGTTGGACAGGCCCAGGGCCGCGATGGAGGCCAGATGGTCCTCGGTCAGATCCTTGCGCATGAGGATGTGGTAGCCGTAGTCGCTCTCCACGATGCCGCTGATCTGGCCGGGCTGGAGGGCGAAGGCGGCGTCCTTGAACTCCTGGACAAAATTGGTGCTCTCATTGATGAGATAGCCCTTGCCCTCACTGCGGCCCTCGTCCTCGCCGTTTTCATCGGCAAGCTGGGTGAAGAGCGCCTCCAGCTCCGCCGGGTCCGTTTCCTGGAGCTGGGTAAGGAGCTCTTCGGCCTTGGCCTTCTTCTCCGCGGCCTCCTCCTCGCCCAGAGGCTCGTTGGTTTCCTTGTCCTTGGTCATCAGCAGGATGTGGTCTACATAGGCGTCGTTCTCGCCGGGGGCCTGGTAGAGATCGCTAGCCGGGTCCTGGGCCAGCGTCAGCAGATGCTGGTAGTAGTAGCTGGCGGCGGACACCCGGTCAAAGTCCTCCTGGGTGATGCCCATTTCCCACAGGTTGTTCACAAAGTCCTCCTGGCCTCCCAGCTGGTCGGCGTAGGCGGCCCGGTCCTCCTCGATGGCGGCCTTGTCCTCATCGGTGAGGGCGATCTGGTGTGCCTCCGCCACATTCTCCATTACCAGGTAGGACAGGGCGCTGCTCTCGGCCTGCTCCCTGGCGATCTGGGTCAGGGGTGTGCCCTCCAGCTCGCCGTCCCACTTCAGGGAGCCGTCCTCGTTGACGATCTCGCTGTACTGGCCGCCGCTGTACATGTTCATCATGCTGATCTGGGACTCCACATAGCTGCAGGAGGAGGTCAGCCAGTAGAGGTACAGCCCCATGGGGATGGACCGGCCGTCGGCCTCCAGGGCCGCCTCGTCAGGGTCCACGCCCAGGAGGTTGTTGTAAATATTCCCCTCCCGGGCCGGGGCGGCGGGATCGGCGGCGCCGTTCTGATCGTTTCCGCCGGACGTGTCGTCCTTGCTGCCGCAGCCCGCGCACAGGCTTAGAAGGAGGAACAGGGCCAGAAGCCCACTGATGGTTTTTTTCATGATTATTGCTTCCTTTTCATCTTGAAATCACGCTGTCTCCTCTCCGCCCCGAGGGGCGGGCGGAGATGCATACTTCGCCATCATACCACGCTTTTGCCCGGGATACAATGGTTTTGTCAGGGATGCGCCTTAATTTATTTGCCATTTCCGTAAGAAAGCGGGGCCGGGAGGCATTTCGCCCGCCCGGTCCCGGCTTTGTTTGGAACCCGCGTCCCTATCCGGAGGACGCAGAGCTCTACATCTGCACGACCTCTTCCTCCGGCTTCCGGCAGGGGGTAACGCTCTTCACGTGGAGTACCGGACCGTCCCCCTCGTAGGGGTCCCAGTGCTCCACGGCCACCTCGGCGGTGACCTCCACCCAGGCCCGCTCGGGGATCTGGCTCACATCGTACCCGATGCAGGCCAGGGCCAGGAAGGTCATGTCATCCGCGCAGCAGACCATGGCGAACCGTCCGGGGGTAAAGTACCTCCCGTACTGGGGCGGCTTGCACATGATGGCCCGGTAGGCCACCGTCTTCCCGGCATACATCTCCGGGTTGTCCATGATCTCCACGTACCACAGCCCGTAGTCCTCGTCGGAGATCCGGATCACCGGCTGGTCCAGGTCAAAGGCGGAGACAGTGCCGTCCATGTAGTTCTCGCTTTGGCCGTCCGTCTTCTCCAGGTAGATGTCCGCCCGGCGGTTGAGGAGCCGCAGGTTCTTCTGCCGCAGAGCCGCGCACAGCTCGTCGGTACAGCGGTTGATGCAGATCATGTCCGCATTGCGCAGCTTCTCCGACATGAGGGAGGCCATGTTCTTGGCATACATTTCAAAGGTTGGGCCCTCCGCCGTGGCAATGATCTGGTAGAGCGCCCAGTTGGGGGGCATGGCGTTGGCGTAGAAATCCTGGATCTGCCACATGCCGTTGTACTCCACGATGATCTGCACGGCGCGGCACTTCTTCCGCGCGCTCTCCAGCCGCTCCGGCGTCAGCGCCTCCAGGCTGTCCGCCGTCACCACCGTGACGTTGCGCAGCAGCTTCTTGTCGTACGCTTCCTCTCCCTCCTCGCAGCACAGCAGCATGGTCCGGTCCTCCATGGCGAAGCCGTCGGAGAGAATGCCGTTGATGAAGGAGGTCTTGCCGCTGTCCAGGAACCCGGCGATGAGGTAGACGGGATAGACGTTCTCCTGAGCCATGGCTTACACCTCGAAGAGGTTCTTCAGCCCCGCCTCGTCCAGCTTCCCGCCGATGACGCAGAGCCTGCCGGTGTAGTCGGCGGGGCCGGTGCGGACCTGATGCTCCTCGGGGACATAGTCGAAGTGGAGCCAGGTTCCATCGCCTGCAGGCACGATGCCCTTGGCCCGCAGCACCGCGCCGTACTTCCCGCTGTCCAGCTCGGTCAGGATGCTCTCCAGCTTCTCCGCCGTAAAGGCGCGGGTGGTTTCCACGCCCCAGCTGGCGAACACCTCGTCGGCGTCGTGGCCGTGGTGGTGATGGTGGTGTCCGTCGCGGTGTCCGTGCCCGTGGTCCTCATGGCCGTGGTCATGAGGATGGCAGCACTCATGCTCCTCGTGGTCGTGGTCATGGTGATGGCAGCATTCATGCTCCTCGTGGTCGTGGTCATGGTGATGGCAGCACTCATGCTCCTCGTGGTCGTGGTCATGATGGTGGCAGCATCCATGCTCTCCATGCCCGCCGTGGTCATGATGATGCCGTCCGCCGCAGACAGGGCAGGCATCCTCTTTCTCCTCCGCCATCAGCTCCTCCGCCAGGGTATTGCCATTCTCCATGGCGGCCAGGAGCTGCGCCCCGGTGAGCTGGTCCCAGGGGGTGGTGACGATGGGGGCCTTTTCGTTCTTCTCCCGCAGCAGGGCCGCCGCCGCTTCCAGCTTCTCCCCGTCCAACTTCTGGGTGCGGCTGAGAATGATAGCTCCGGCGTACTGGATCTGGTTGGCGTAGAACTCGCCGAAGTTTTTCAGATAGACCTTCGCCTTGCCGGCGTCGGCCACAGTGACCGCGCAGCCCAGGGACATGTCCGGCGTCCGCTCCGCCACGTCCTGAACCGCCCGGATCACGTCGGACAGCTTGCCTACGCCGGAGGGCTCGATGAGGATGCGGTCGGGGTGGAACTCGGCCATCACCTTTTGCAGCGCCTCGCCGAAGTCGCCCACCAGGGAGCAGCAGATGCAGCCGGAATTCATTTCGGAGATCTCAATCCCCGCATCCTTGAGGAAGCCGCCGTCGATGCCGATCTCGCCGAACTCGTTCTCGATGAGGACGATCTTCTCGCCCTTGAGGGCCTCGTCCAGCAGCTTTTTGATCAGCGTGGTCTTGCCCGCGCCCAGGAAGCCGGAGATTACGTTTACCTTTGTCATGGGGGATACGCCTCTTTCTTAAAATATTATCGTACCTATCATAACCTTTTTTTCAAAAAAAGCAAGGGGGAATTGGATAAAAACCAGACCGGCAACATTTTAGCTCCGGCACACATAAGAAGCTGTACCAATAGGCGCCGGCACGTATCTTGACGGAAAATTTTTCGTCTGGCTGCGTCAGAAACTCTTGAA